>MWEM01000083.1 GCA_002071085.1 Thermotogota bacterium ADurb.Bin062
CAGACTGCGGATCAAGTCTCACAGCTGGGACATCGTGCGACTCGATATACACGAACCCGATTTGGTGAGTTATCCGGTCAAAGATAGTTGCGAGAATGACATTTGGTACATGCACTCCTACCATCCGTACCAGGTGGCTAACGAATTTGACGAAGCCGATCTGAAGATTTCTGTCTTCGATCTGCCGCGAGACATCTACCCGGTGTACAAATGGGTGGAAGATAAAGACCATGACCCGATCGGGCTCTACCTCAATCTTAATAATAATAAGTTGGAGATCGACCCCAGAGAGCTCGACGAGGTAAACGGTAAACCCTACAACCCATGGAAGGTCACCGATTGGGTGTGGCAGGAGCAGCCAAATACCGAGGACAGGTACTATTACACCCGTATCGAAGGTGTCCCCGTAGTGGGTGGCTCTCACCCGACGGATTTCAGAGTCAAGACTCACGAGGACATCACCAAGCTTTCTATGTATCTGATTGAAGGGGAGTATTGGGACACGAAGTCCGTTGAAAGAGACTATGGGAACCTGGACTTCAATCCGGACGTGATCGCGAAGACTACGAAGATAGCCGATCCTGGCAACATTTCACAATGGGGATTCTGGGAATGGACGCTCGATTGGAATAAACTGGGTCTGAGAGACAAAGAAGACACTTACACGATCGTCGTTCGAGGGTATCACAAGAGCAGCGAAAGCGAGAGCAGCTTCTACGAGCAGTTCCAGTGGCCGATCTTCGTCGATACGCTAGGACCGCGGTTGTCTATGTATAATGTTTTGGAAACTGCGACCGACACATTGCTACCCGACGAGATCCTGCAATTAAACATCGTCGACGAAATACAGAAAAGAAAACTAACTGGCAACGATCCGTATCCAGTGCTCGATTGGGCCGCGTTACTCGCTATTGACAGAGGTGGGCTCTTCTTTGAAGAGAATAAAGGAGTGCCCACGAACGGACCGAAAGGAGTCCCCAGTTGTTCATTATTAAGAAATGACAGAACACGCTGTAAACCGCAGGATCTGCATGATGGGAAGCCTTACGCGGATTACTCGAACGATGATCTCTCTATAGACGAATTCTTCGTCGGGCGACTTATATATCCCAGTGAGTGCTGGGACTACAGGATGGCGGAGATTCGGTCACAAGACCTTATCAACCACGGTTTAGCGCTCTGGAACCCGTGCTGTGGATGCGACACATACCCCTTATTCAGCGGTTATAAAGAGCTTTCTCCCGTCGCGAGCTGGTCCGACCACCTTGGGTACCCGGGTACATCCACGGAAAACGAATCGCACTTCACAAGCCTTGAATTGCGGAACTCGCTCAAGTATTTGAAACCCACGGTCGAAACCGTGGAACATCGAACCGCGTCGGACATTTACGGTTGGTTGCTGAAAGAGTATATGGACAACATTTACAGCAATAGATTAGACGACGATTTCTGGGATTTCTACAAAAAGGTTGGCGATTTGCCTGAAGTGGCGCTTTTCCATAATATCAATATCAGAAAATATTTTGTGGAAAAATCATCATCTAACGAGTTTTGTCTGGGAGTAGAAATGAAAGACGAGCTCGGGAATCTGGGCGAGTGGAAAAGTAAAGTGAAAATCGGGTCGCCTGTTACATTGGAAGCCACAGCCGTGAAATTAGGAGGTTGCAGGGACAACACGCTAAACGCGACGGGGACGCTGATCACATCTAATCCGCTGATCAAGATGAAGTCTTTCGCCATTCGCGAGATACCTATTGGCGAAGCCGTCAAGAAAAATGTTGTACCGGAAAAAGTCACTTATACCTCGATATTCTCGGGAGTATTGCAACCACAATGGGCTACATCACGAACCTTGCGGTTCATCGGCACGCTTATCGATGACGAAACGACCGCGACCCAAACGACCCTCGAAGCGACCTACGCGGGTAATAAACCGATCATTGAAATCGGCGGTCTCACGGGAATCATCGACATTCATCAATTGTTGAGGGCAAACCACAGAGACGCGTTGGTACCGTTGGTGAAATGGGAAAACCGACTCATCGTGGATTCCGGATTTGAAGCCGTGGATAGCGGTAAGAAATATAGAGTAGGCGTTAGCTTCAAGTTTGAAGATGATAATATCGATAAGTATTTTGTCTACTTGATGAAGCCTACTCCTATCGCTACTGATGGGAAGCTGCCAGACCCGGGAGTTGATGTACACGGTGAGAGCAATACATTTGATGATCCGTTTACACGAGAAAGCACCGCCAGTTTGTTCCAGAACGACGATATCGATTTAGCTTCTCAGTATGGATATATAACGTTCTACGCTAGCGCGGCGGACTGCCCGGGTGAAGTGACTGCGGTGAGCACTCAAGTGAAGGTGTGGTACCAGAATCTCAACAGCTTCTTGGTCTCCGTCATTCCAACGGCGCCAGGCGCGGGAGGAGTGGCTACGGGAGTGGAACTGATCTTCCAAAGCGACCTGTTGTTTGAGAACGAGCAGGATATTATCAATCACGTACATTTAAGCATCGGCGGTACTGCGCTCACCATTCAACATGTTTTCCAGTGGAACGCATCCGCTTCCAATTGGGTAGGTATTACCGGAGTAGGACGTAACAACAGGTTCCTCTTCGAAGTTTCCGGGTTCACTCCGATCGCTGCGCGCGCACAGAGAGATCTGCTGCCGGGAGTTACGATCACCGTTGGCATTGATGGGATGTACGCCGCTGCGAAAGGATTGATAGCAGACTGGGAAAAGACCGTTCAAGCGTTTTACTGTGGCGCTGTTGAGAACAATATTGAAGAATTCCTAGGCAAATTAACCGACCCAGCCACTGCCTTAACTTTAATCGCCACACCGATCGTAGAAGTCACGCGAGACGCAACAGGAATAACTATTACGGTCAGTGCTACTCTGACTATTGGCCAACTGGTGGAGGCGATCCTGGATGTCGCTGGGAATACTTTGGACTACGTCTTCCCAGGCGTAATAGATTGCCCCCAATACCCAGAAATATCGGAACTACTACCCATCACCATTACCAGTAGGGATCAAATTAGCGATTTGCTGGAATTTGCGGGAGGTTTGGAATTAAATATGGACGCGGAATTCACCATCAGATTCGGCAACGCCTATTGTAATTTGGCCACATATGAAGTGAAATTAGTAGAGGAAACACCATAGTTTTTTTGCGATGATCTGAAGAAGGCGCCGGAAGGCACCTTCTTTTTTGTGTGAAGGACCTTTTTTGATATAATCATAAGCAGGCACCTTTCTTAAATTCAAGGAGTGGTAAGGATGTACGGAATTCCTTGGCTACGAGCGCCTTTGAAACCCTTGAGCAAAGCGATTGCTCTCGGCCTCTTAATCGTTATGCTTTCATCCTGCGCAACGCTTGATTCGATATTCACTGAGAAACCGTCGATACCAATTTTATCTTTTCCATTGGATGGCAGCGCGGGGGTTACGGTCTTACCGGTTTTTTCGTGGTCCGGTTCGGGCGCGGAACACTTTTATATGTATCTCGGAAAAGAACCCGTTCTTAATTCGCAGCATTTGGTCGCGCGACGAGAAAAATGGCTCTACGAATCAACAAAACTTGATTTCGGCGCCACTTACTACTGGAAAGTTGATGCGGTAAATAGCGGCGGCATATCTTCCAGTAAAACCTTCTCGTTCACTACAACGACAGATGAAAGCGCTTTCTTGCCGCCCGAACCCTTCAATCTTTCTGTAGATGCCGTCGGTACAGAATGGGGTTACCGATGCGTCTTTTCTTGGACTCGCGTGGCGGCGACACAATATGATTTCTATTTTGGTACCGGAGAAGACCCGAGACTGTACGCCTCCAACCTGTCTGTTAGCGAGATCACAGTAGCGGACTGCGCCCCAAGAACCACGTACTTTTGGAAGGTAGTAGCTCGAAATGAATTCGGCGAAAGGTCGAGCGCCGTACGTGAATACACGACCGGAGACCTCCCGGCCAGCGAGCCCGTTGGCGTCTACCCCGAGGCAAACGCGGATGGTGTGCCGCTTAACGTGAGGTTTATCTGGACCGAGAGCATTTGCCCTTTGGGCAGCCAAATAGAATATGAATTGCTCTTGAGCGAGCGTGCGGACTTCCTGATTTGTGACCGATTTGAACGAAACGCCCAGCCATTTCGCGATGTAACCGGCTTAACGCCTTCGACCACCTATTACTGGAAAGTGATCGGCCACTCCTATTACGGTTCGGTAGAATCCGAAACTCTTCAGTTTACTACCCGGTCTTTTTCGCTTGATGAACGGCCTGAAACCCCGTACGGTCCTCTACCGACAAATGGCTCAGAAACATCTATCACTGCCGTGACCCTGTCCTGGAATAGCGAACGCGCGGATCACTATTCTTTATATTTGGGATTGACCGAAGATGACCTCCCCTTGGAAGCGGAGGGCTTGACAGACACACTCTACCCCTTAACGGATTTGGCGCCAGACACCGTTTATTATTGGCAGATCATTGCCACGAATGCTGCGGGGTCAACCGAAGGCCCAATCTGGCGATTCCGGACGGGGAAAGCCGACACGGTGGCTCCGGAGGTATCCTCGATCACATTAACAATGTCGGGGATCCCGGATCGAAGAATACCCCTGGGAAATGTCGCGAATTTGCGCGCTGCAATATCTGCGACTGATGATGTGAAGCTGAATTCCGCAGAAGTTATATTATATGGAAAAAAAATAGGAGAGTCGGAGTGGCGCTTAATCGAGACTAAGTCCATTAGCTTAAAGAAATATCAAACTGACGCGTATTGGAACAGTGATTTTCAAATCCGCACAACACCCGCGGCTTTTTTCAACTCAGTGGGTAGCTATATTGTTCGGGTGTCGGTAAAAGTAGAAGACGCAGCCGGGAATCAGTCTTCGGAAGAGATATCTCGAAATTTTGATTTTGAAGTTTTTAAGGAAGCTGCTGTTATTCCCGACATCGAGGGAAGCTGGACAGGTACGTTTTCCATCGCCTATATCATCAATTTGAACGATACCATCAGTCTGAACATTGTCAAGACCGGCGCCAACTCTTTTTCTGTCACCGTGGTATACCAAGGCAAGAACTACGGCGGCGCAGGTACGATCGACTCTAATGGTGATCTGCGAATAACTGCCATAGTTGAGGGAGTAAACGTGGTGCTAATCGGCAGCTTTGCATCTGCGACCACGGTCGACGGCTCCATTTTCGTTTTAAGAAAAGACCAATCATTAACGCAGGTGGGGTACTGGTCTGCCCAAAAGTTGTAAAAGGTCCGGGCCCCCCTTTTTCGTTTTGCCTCGGGTGCGCCTGGTGGCGCTGACTTCCCGGTCGGCATGTCTTTTAAAATCAAAAGATGGTTTCGCACAGAGAACACAGAGGGCACAGAGAGTACACAGAGAAACGCCCTGGAAACGCGCAGGGAACGCCAACTTCGGAGGTTATCGCGGGGTAACCGACGGGACCCCGCGATCCCTTTATGAAACTCACGATTCGCCTTCTGTCTTTCTCAGAAGCGTATCGCGCCGTCGCGAAAAGAAGGGGCGCTTACGCCGCGATGCTGTGCCTGGGAACGCGCAGGGAACGCTAACTTTTAAGTTGGCACGTCCTGAAAAAAGGTTTTACACGGAGGGTAGTGAAAGAACAATGAACCCATGCCGCACGTAGGGTCAAGAGAAGGCGCCGTGGAGTCAGAGATGCACCGCTCTCGATTTATGTGTGTGAGTGTCCATCACACCACCTGGCAGCTTACCCTCTCCCGGTTTCCTTCTCCTGCCTCCTCAAACCGTACGTGCGGATTTCCCGCATACGGCTTCCCAAACGTCTTCGTCAAAAGGGTTATGTGACCTTTAACCGGTGAGCGCTTTCGGTCGGTGGGGTACCTCCCTACTCCACCTCTGCCGGTCATCCCCGTTAATGCGGGTTTCGGCCTTCGCCTTTTGATATAGCTTCGCCTTCCGCTCCGGCAGCTTGATGGATGGTTTTATCAGTCTCATCCCTGCATCACTTCCCGTACGAAGCATTGTCCGTTTGTAGGGCCCCTTTGCTCCAGAGGCATTACCCTCCTTCTTCGCTCTTATGGACCCATCCGACTCCCTCTCGCCTTTCAGTCCACTTCCCTCTCGGTTATAGGACCTACCTCTTTCCCGGATTTCTCCGTTCGGGCGAGGAGGGCCTCTCCAGTTGCCTGAAATGTCCTTGTAACCGTGCTGTCGCTTGCACCCCGCCGGAAGAAAGTCCCGTTTCAGTCAGTCTTCAGGACTTCCTGCTGTCTTCGCTGCACTCCAAACAGCTCGACTTCCGAATCCACGCCTTTCGAGGCTACTAATGCGTTCACGGTTGTTACGGCCCGGTTACTCGCTCACCACCCTTAGAGTGGCTTTGTCAACAGACTCCAGAACAGTT
>MWEM01000084.1 GCA_002071085.1 Thermotogota bacterium ADurb.Bin062
GCACAGAGAGCACAGAGAGAACACAAAGATCTGCGCAAAGAGCGCTCAGATAACGCTCTGGGTACGCTAACTTTTAAGTTGGCATGGTTTGAAAGAAAAAGGGGGTTCGCACAGAGAACACAGAGAGCACAGAGAGAACACAAAGATCTGCGCAAAGAGCGCTCAGATAACGCTTTGGGTACGCCCTGGGAACGCTAACTTTTAAGTTGGCAGGGTTTAAAAGAAAAACTTGGTTCGCACTGAGTGCACAGAGCTTCGGGCGCTAAAAAACGTGCCGAACTAAAGTTCGGCGTTCCCAAAAGGGCGCTCCCAGCAGCGCTTTCAAAAACCTGCCGAACTAAAGTCCGGCGCTCCCAGTCGTTCGGAGTTCCAAGAAAGGCGCTCCGGGACTAGCCGACCTCTTGTTCTACCGGTTCGTTCTTCAGCGCTGCGATCTCTTCGAGGAGTTTACGTTCTTTTTTGTTCAGTCGTTTCGGTATGGTCACCTTTACCGTGACGTAATGGTCCCCTAAAAGGCCGCTTCTCAGATCGGGCAGGCCTTTTCCGCGCAGCCGGATCGTTTCGTTCGGTTGGGTTCCGGCGTCTAGTTTATAGGATACGCTCCCTTCCAACGTTTCTACCTCGATCGTTCCGCCCAAAATGGCTTGGAGATAGCTAACGCCGACCTCCGAATAGAGATCTTTCCCTTGACGCTTGATATTCCGGTGCGGTTGAACCCGGATCATCACGTATAGGTCTCCGGCGCCGCCTCCCCCGATTCCGGCGTTACCCGCGCCAGCGATGCGAAGGCGCATTTGGTCTTCCGCTCCGGCGGGGATCTTGATACGTATCTTTTTTCGTTCTGCCAACCGACCGTTACCTTTGCAAACCGGGCAGCTCTCTTCGATCACCTTTCCGGTGCCCCGACATTTCGGACAAGTGCGGGAAGAGGAAATGTTCCCGATCAGGGTTCGGGTTTCTTGTATGATCGCGCCGCGCCCACCGCACTGCGAGCATGTTCGGAATGAGTTCCCGTCTTTCGAGCCGTTTCCTTTGCAGGATTCGCACGCGGTATACCGTTCGTATTCTATCTCTTCATCGAAGCCTCTCATCACGTCTTTTAAGGCCACCTGTACGGTAATCTGTAGATCTTCTCCCATCCTGACGCTGGCGTCTTCCGGTCTCACCCGCGTCGCGTGGCCTTGGCTCCCGAAAAACATATCGAAGATATCTCCCATCGGCTGACCCCCGAAAAAGTCGTTGAATACCGATCCGCTTTCTCTTCCTGTTGTCGCCGTTCGGTAGGTCGGTGGCGTTTGATCGCCGACGAAGCCGTACCGGTCGTACATCGCTCGCTTTTCCGCGTCAGACAACACCTCGTAGGCTTCGGTGAGTTCTTTGAACATCTTTTCGGCTTGGGCGCGGTCATCTTTGTGCAAATCGGGATGCCACTTCTTCGCCAATCTCCTATAGGCTTTCTTCACATCATCCTGTGTGGCTTCTTTGGTTACGCCCAACACTTCATAATAGTCTTTCTTCGCCATCTCTTCACCTTCTTATTCCGGACAGACTCTCCGGAAAACCTTTCCCGTCGCTTATGCTTTTTCGGGGTTTGGAGCAGTTTTGAGGTTAGATCCGTCGTTGGAGTCGACGGTTTGCGGGGTTACCGCGGCCTTGACTTTCACCGGGATCAGGACCTTTCCCCTGAACTTGAACCCCCCCTCGACGACCTCTAAGACGGAGCCTTCGGGCGCGGTGTCCGTTTCCACTTTTTCTACGACTTCCTGCTCAAAGGGGTCGAACGGGAGTCCGATCAGCGCGTCGATCGGTTGCAACCCCTCGTTTTCAAGGACCGAGCGCATCATTTGGTAGATCATCTCGTATCCTTTGAAAACCCGCTGGACTTCAGGCGTCGCTTTTTGAACTGGCGTGTGCTTGGTGGCGCGTTCAAAATTCAGCAAGATCGGGATCATTTTTTCTATTAGCCTTTCGTTCGCGTTGTTCACCGTCCGCTGCTGCTCTTTTTGCGACAATTGCCGATAGTGCTCAAAATCGGATTTCAATTGTTTGGCATACCGCTCTATCTCTTTTAAACGCTCTATCTCGGCCTCTTTAGACTTCAATTTCTTCTTCAATGAATCCATCTTTTCCTCGGCTGTTTTCAAACGTCACACCTCCCGCGAACGCCCCATGAGTGTGATCTTCGTGAGATACTCCGTCAAACGGTCGCCCGCATATTGTAAACTCTTTAGGTTGTCCCAGTAATCGGTCACTTTGGAGGTAAACACGACGATGCGTCCGATCGGTTTGTCCTCCAATCGGTAACCGGTGAAAAACAAAGAAAAATCGAGCAGCTCCTCGCGGCGCATTTCACGTCCTATCGTGATCGCGGTGGTGTGCCCATCCTTTTGTAGCTCATCGAACAAGTCGGCCAGTTGGCGCTCATTTTGCATAAACCCGATGAATTTTTTCAGGCTCTCCTTCGGAATCGAATCGTCTTGGATGAGTTTTTCCATCCCATGTTTGTGGTACTTCACCTGGGTGGCCTGTTGAACCATCTTTCCCAAAAAGAGAAAGAGCGGTTCATAGTGGAAATCATACCAGGTGTGGTCCTGGAAATGTATCGTATCAAGCAACGGTTTGACCTCCTCAAGAGGGAGTCCGTGTAACTTTTGAGTGAGGTATTGTTCCAACGACGTCGCTTCCAGAGTGTCCTCCAAAAACAACAGAAAATTCTCCGCCAAGCCCATATCGGTCACCAAAATAACCATCCAGTAATTCTTCGCTATTTCGGATATGGTGATCCGTTGTATCCGTAGCCGATCGATGAAAGGCCTTTCGATCACCGCCATCCCGTTCATCCAATGGGACAAAAAGACCGTCACGTTCTGTAAATAATCCTCGACGTTGGTCAACGCGTACTCCGAGACCATTTCCAGTTCTGCGGAGGTCTGGGCGGTCTCTTGGCGGACACATTTCAAGCATTCGACGTAGAACCGTAGGCCCTTGTCCGTGGGCACGCGCCCGGCAGAAGTGTGCGGCTGCTCGATGAACCCAAGGCCTTCGAGGGTTTTCATTTCGCTGCGTATCGTCGCGCTGCTGCACTCGAGATTGGTGATCTCCAGGATTCGTTTCGAGCTGACCGGTACGCGCGAAGTCACGTATTCATGGATCACCGCGTATAGGATCGTACTCTGTCGTCCCGTTAATTCCATCTTTCCCTTCCTCCGAATTAGCACTCTAATATTATGAGTGCTAACAGTGGTATGCTACCATGATTAGACTTATTTGTCAAGCCCGCTTTTCGAAGTAGCGGAGGTTTTGCCGTCGGTTTTCAGGACACTCAAAACAGTGACTTCGGCATCCGTGTGCGGAAAGTGCAGATCAAGTTATGGAGTGGCATGAATAAGAGGTTCATCGCGGGGTAACCGCAGGCTGACTTCGGAGCCCACGAAGTCTCGAGATACGCTTTTTGTCTGTTTACGCCGCGATGCCCGTATGCGGTTATCGCGGGGTAACCAACGGGACCCCGCGATACTGATGAAGACGCACGATCTGCCTGAGTAAAAGCGTATCGCGCCGTCGCGAGAAGAAGAAGCGCTTACGCCGCGATGCTTGTCCTAGCAGTCCTCTCCGTGTTCTCTGTGCCCTCTGTGCGAACCCTGTTTTATTTTTGAGACCTGCCGAACGAAAGTCCGTGTCCCAGGACGTTCCCAGAGAGACAGGCCGACTGGAAGTCGGCCCCACGAGTTATCTTCAATCTTTTCTCTGTGTTCTCTGTGCCCTCCGTGCGAACCCTGTTTTATTTTGAGATATGCCAACTTAAAAGTAGACGTACTCAGAAACCTGCAGAACGAAAGTCCGTGTTCCCAGGCATTTCCGGATGTTCCCAGAGAGACAGGCCGACTGGAGGTCGGCCCCACGAGTTATCTTTAATCTTCTCTGTGTTCTCTGTGCCCTCTGTGCGAACCCTGTTTTATTTTTGAGACCTGCCGAACGAAAGTCCGTGTTCCCAGGACGTTCACAGAGAGACAGGCCGACTGGAAGTCGGCCCCACGAAGAGAAGATGCGTTTACGCTGCGATGACTATGTGGGCTAAAAATCGTGCGATCGATTCTGGCCTTGTTTCTTGATTACACCGTCTAGCTTGACTTGCACTAATTCTCTAAAAAAACATTGCAATATGCTATAATTAATAGTCGACAGTTGGTAGAACGCGCCTAAGGAAAAGGTAAGCAAATTCGGTCAGTGAGGAGAGCGATTCAAAAAAACACAGTTAAGGAGAGTTGAAGATGAAATTGAAGAGTATGCGGGCGAAACTTCTTGTCTTTTTCATTCCGGTTTCTGTTGTAGTGCTTGTGACTGTAGGGTTGATTGTCGCTTTGCTGGCTAGAAACGTCACTTATAACCAAGCAGTTGACCTTTCTGCGGAGACGATGACAGCGGCTTCCCGCATCATAGAAGAGTGGTTGATGGGTGTGAAGAACGAGATGCGAAATCTGGCGAACACCGATGTGGTCCGTTCTTTCTATACTGATTTTTTTATCGCAACTTTCCTTGAAGCGATCCAACAAAGCGGGGGAGTTTACCAGTCTATTCTTTTAGCTGATACGAAAGGAAAGGCTATATCGGAAAGGGGAATTGAGGTCGATATTAGTGATCGAAACTATTTCAAAGAGATCGTATTACAAGGGAAGGAGTTCACGGTTAGTGAAGGCCTTCACAGTCGATTCACTAATGATTACGCCGTACAAGTCGCTCATGTCGTCTTTGACCGCCATGGGAATCGTATTGGCCTCCTAGGCGCCTCGATTTCGTTAAAAACATTGAGCGAAAAGGCCGCAACCATCACACTCGGGAAAGGGGGGTACACCTTTCTAACTGACGGGTCGGGGCGGGTGATCGCGCATAACAGGTCAGACCTCATTATGAAACTCAACGTACTGGAAGCGGAGAAGTCGGGGTACAAGGGCCTGGAAGAAGCCGGAAGAGAGATGGTACGTGGGCATGAAGGCATCCACAATATTGTTCAACCCACGGGAGAAAAACAAATCTTGCTCTATTACCCCGTACCAAATACGCCAAACTGGTCGTTAGCCGGAGTCATTTCAGAGGCGGAAGTGGAAGAGAAGAGTACCTTCCTCCTCGGAATCGTCGTCCTGTGTTTTGCAATCATCGTCGCGATCATCGTGGTTATTTCTATGTTCGTCGGCACGATCATCTCGAAATCTTTAAATAAACTCGCCGTTCAAGTGGATCAATTTGGCGAAGGTGACTTGACCACGACCTTCGAAGTTAAGGGCCACGACGAACTCGCCCGGATTGCGCGCGCATTGTCCGGGATGGGCCACGACCTCAGAGAGGCGATGGTCTCGATTGAAGGAACGTCAAAAGATATAAAAACCGCGTCAACGGACTTAGCCGCGATCTCGGAAGAACAACTCGCGGGTTCTGAAGAATTGTCCTCGCAATCACATAGCGTGAACACGAATCTACAGAATACAGTAGCCGCGATAGAAGAAGTGGACTCAGGAGTGGAAGAGGTGGCGGCGAGCGCACAGAACGTGTCGAGGACAGCACAGGCGTTATCGATCGAAAACGACAAGACAGCGGACGGTTCTCGCAGGGGCGGGCAGATGGTCTCGGACGTCGTACGCGAGATCGAAGCGACGACGCAACAGACACTACTGACGGCAGAAAAGGTACAGCAGCTGTCTGAGCACTCGAAAAACGTGGGTGAGATTGTCGACACGATCTCCTCGATCGCAGAGCAGACGAATCTACTTGCGCTCAACGCGGCGATAGAAGCGGCCCGGGCGGGAGAAGCGGGTCGGGGGTTTGCGGTAGTAGCGGACGAAATCCGGAAATTAGCTGAAGAAAGCAAAAAGGCGACATCGAACATTGGAACTATTTTGAAAGAGGTACAGAAAAACGCCGAGGAATCCTATCAAGCGACGGACAAGACAGTCGTATTGGTGAAAGGTGTTAACGAAAAGTCGCAAGCCGTGGAGCAGCAGTTCAAACAGTTGCTGAGTATGGTCGAAAAGACGACCGTAATGATCGAGAACCTGTCAACTACCTCCGAGGAGCAGGGTGCGGCGGCGGAAGAGGTGGCCTCGGCGATGAACACATCGGCGAAATCGGCACAAGAGATCTCGGAACGCATCGGACAGATGACGCGGGGCATCGAGCAACAGGCTGAAGGCGCCCGGCAGCTAAGCGCAGCCGCGGAAGAGCTCGACACCCTAGCGGAGAACCTCGACACGCAGATCAAGCGGTTTAAAATATAGACTGTTTTAATTATCGTTTGTAAACAAATAGGGCGAATGCG
>MWEM01000085.1 GCA_002071085.1 Thermotogota bacterium ADurb.Bin062
GAGTTTTCTTCTCGCTCTCGACTGCTTTTTCTCTTTGTCCCAGTACGCTTCGTTTTCATACGCGTATGTGATTCCAGTTTGTTTGTTCTTCTGGTAAACAATGCCCATAGGTATCCTTCCTCGTCATATATTATAATATATAACGATGGATTTGTCAATACCTTTTCTTCGTACTCCCCTTCCTGTCTTCCTAACTATCCCTCTTTCATCGCTAGGCTTTCTGGGAATCCAGTTTAATATGCGATGATCAATCAAACTCTCGAGCCCTTGCTTTGTTCGGCACCTACACGAACTCTTCGCTGCAAACACGATTTCTGCCGGCTTGTTTAGCGCGATACATCTGTTCGTCCGCTCGATGCACGACAGAATCAACGGTGTCTCCCGCGCGGTATTCGGAGACGCCGAAGCTAGCCGTCAGATGATCTACATCAGGTATCTTTGCTTGAGCGACAGAAAGACGAAGATCTTCAGCTAAAAGGGCTGCTTGTTCTCCGCTCGTATCGCTCAACAAGATCAAAAACTCATCGCCGCTTCGTCGGGTGAAGACATCGGTTTTTTCTAAGCGTTTTTTTACTATTTCCGCAATCGCTCTGAGCGCAATATCTCCCTTCTGATGTCCGAATCGGTCGTTTATCATTTTGAAATGATCAATATCCAGCATAATGAGAGAGAAGGCTCTTCCCGTTCGCGAAGAACGATAGACCTCCGTCTGTAATACCCCCGTGGCGTATCTCCAATTGTATATCCCCGTTAGGGGGTCTAATAAGGCCATCTTAACGCTTTCCTCGTGCCGTTCGATGTTGGTGAGCATCAATCCGCAGATATTGGAGAGGTTCAACGCGACATTGAGGTAATGATTTATGAATTTTGGAAACAAAAAGTCGCCCGCTTCGATGATTCCGTGAATCTGACGCGCATGTTTCACTACGATGAAGAACCGCCGTTCTGCCTCATCAAAGTAAAACTGCGCATCGGGCTCCTTCATAAGCGCGCGAACTTGGGAAGGCAGATGGGAAAGATCATCTTTGGGTGAATAGAATATAAATCGTTCGGCGCCCAACACAGAGGTGAAGACCTCCTGGATGCCTTCCAACATCTTCTCGCGGGTTTCGTACTCTCCGATCTTTCCCAACAGGTCAAGAGCCATCGCATATTCTGCTACTTGCGATTGAAGGAGTTGGTTTCGACTTTCAGAATCTAAAACGGCGGTCTCGTTTTCGTTCGACTCTTGGCCTTCACTCCATTCATTGTAAAACCCTTTGATATAGGACTGAAGCTCTTTCAAGTCGTAAGGTATAATCTGGGCCGGGAGGTTCAAGTACTCGGACAATTTCGCCATTTTTTCCTTCGCGTCAGGATCGGCTCCTGTGTCGAAATAGACCAATTTTTTGCTTATTTCCCTATAAAACGCTTGAGCCGTCTTTTGGTCGAAACCCAATTCTTTAAGTCTAGCCTCCCAATTGTTAAGCCAACCCGACCCGATGAAGTACCCGCCTTCATCGAGAAGTTTCTGAATCACCTCCGGGGAAGTTAAATGCGAAAAACAGTATTCCGATGGAGCGATCCTGATATTCGGACTGTGCGGAAGCAATTCTAAAACTTCACAAAACTGATCGCAGAAAACGATGGAATCTGTTCCATCCTCTGCCATTTGAAAGACTTGTTCTTTGTTCTGGGCGTGCCCCTGCCCACAACTGCATAGGGCGGGAAACCCCTCCACGTTTACATTTTGGAGACCTTCTCGCTTAATCGCTTCAAAATAGTCGGGAAGATAGTGCTCGCAGACGTAAATTCTCAGTTTGCGCAAAATCAACCTCTCATTCCAACGGGTAGTTCCCGTAGAGTTGAACAGCTTCAGAAACGGCTATCAGGATCTCTTCAGGGACTTGCCAGGGTATCTCACCGTGACCATCGGATAAGATGAATCCGCCGCCTTTCCCGAACTGGTCGATCACGGTCTTGACCGTTCGATGCGCCCGCTCTTTCGTCCAATGGGTCATCTCCAACCCATTCAGGTTCCCGAGCAGGCAG
Source organism: Thermotogota bacterium ADurb.Bin062 (assembly GCA_002071085.1). Taxonomy (GTDB): domain Bacteria; phylum Thermotogota; class Thermotogae; order MWEM01; family MWEM01; genus MWEM01. The sequence continues at coordinate 2,032 of MWEM01000085.1, forward strand.
ATGCGACCTTCAGCCTCTTTCTTCAAAGCGACGGGATCGTCAGCCACTCCGAATCCTAGGATCGCTGCTCCGGTTTCGGCGATTTCACGAACGACGGGTAAGGTGAGTCCGGAGGCCAGGTGGATAGCCGTTGCCCCTTTTATTTTCGAGATAAAGCGTTGGGCAACCGGGTATCCGGTTCTTATATAAGTCGGTTTTTCTATCAGTGACGGAGAGGAGAGCGGATCGAAAATACCGATCGCGGTCGCGCCCGCAGCCAATTGGGCGTTGGCCCAAGCGGCGCAAAAAGAATCGTTGACTTCCATCAGTCTCTCGAACGCGTCTTTTCGGAAATAGATCATCTCCAAATACTTTTCAAATCCAATTTGTATCACAGGAAGCGAAAACGGCGACATCACAATCCCGATGATTGGGACTTCGTTTCCCACACGTTCTTTCAACATTTCGGTCGCGCGTAGGACACGCGTTAAACCGGGGCTTGTGTCAATTTCCGGAGGCTCCAGCCGAAAGACGTCATCTATGGTCCTAAGAACCGGAGCGCCCGCATTAGGAGGTCCGTCATCGACGAAGATCGTTTCTGATCCGAAAGCTTCCAGCTCGATCGAAGCGTAAAAGAAAGAATAAAGACAATCGTTTTGGTACTTTTCACGCATCGCGAGTTGTGCAGCCACCACGTTTTCGGGCTTTTTAAAGTATTCGGGCACGGTCATACCGAGCTCTTTCGCACCATAAAAGGACAAGCACAAAAAAAGCGGGACTCGGTCGGGCTCTTTGTGGGAAATCGTCGTCAGTACGCGGTTCATCGAGCTCATAGGTTGAGCGTTCAACTCAGCACCTCCTTCTCTAGCAGGGCAAAGATATCGGAGGCTTTCCGGGATCCCGCGTCCGCGCCTACTCTTTCCCATAACCCCTCGTCAAGGCGAAACGGCGCCCCTCCTACGATGATCTTTACCGGATAGCCCGCTCGCTCGAAACGATCCCGCAACTCCCTGACTTTCAACGCAGAGCGGTACATCAAAGTAGAAATAAGTAAAATTTCTATTCGACTTTCGATAGTTTTTTCCACGAGGCTTTCCGAAGTCAGTCCTTGTCCAAAGTCGATTACGTTGTACCCGGCAGCTCTCAACACTGACGTCACGATTCGTTTGCCCAATGCGTGTTGATCGATCAGCATCGCGATCGCGATCCGAGGAGACTCTCTCCGTTTTACTGCTGCCACGGGAAGATACTCGTCGATTAGTTCTTCGCAAATCCGCCCGCTCATATACACTTGAGCCAGAGAAACGATGCCACGTTCCCATTTTTCGCCGATTTGATCGAGCGTATTGACGACAAGACGTTCAATGTGAGAAAACCCTTCGGTTGCCTCAGCGTATCGGCGAAAGATCGAAGTAGCCACCACCCGATCGGTATTCAAGAGCGCCTGTTCGAAGTCCTCAGCTAAGCCATTAAATTTATACATCCTTAAACTCTCACCTTCCCTCTTACTCGTATAAAAACACTCCTTGATATACATCCAGTAATGTCCACATTTTATCGCGATGAAACCTTACCCCGTATTATACACGATTGGGTGTAAAAAAAGTTAGCTGAGGTGGATAAAGCTAAGGGGTGATATGACTAAGAGGTTCATCACTGGCTAAATGGTCTTTATGGCTCTGCGATTCGCCCTTTGCATTTTTATACGACGGTGGGACGGACAAAAAGCGTATCGCGCCGTCGCGATGAGCCTGTGAGTAATCGCGGGGTAACCAACGGGACCCCGCGATCCGCCTTTTGTTATTTTTCGAACGATCAGCCCGCGTAAAAGCGTATCGCGCTGTCGCTAAAAGAAGGAGAGCTTATGCAGCGATGACCTTGTATGTGATCACGGGCTAACCAGCGGGCTGGCTTCGGAAGCCCCCGAAGTCTCGCGCTACTAACGGATCTTCGTAATACGCGCTGCTGTTTTTCTGTTTTCACAAACCCTGCCAAACTAAAGTTTGGCGTTCCCAGAAAACGGCTCTTCAACAATTTACAAGACGTACTTAATTACCATCTTCTATCGTAATAATTCTGTAGACCCTTAGACCGTTTCGCTAATCCGCTCTAATCGCATAATCGGGCATCCCGCGGGCTATTTTTACTCCTCTTATGTTAGTTTGTATTTCTTGGATGATCAGTGTGTTTCAAGTAATGTATCGAAGAGCCCAGAAAACATATCGCCCTTACGTACGGCGTTTCCAAGGCGTTCCCAATGAGTTCCCAGGCGTTTCGCAGGCTTTCACAAGCCTATCGCGCAGTTATGAAAAAAAGTGGCGCTTACGCCGCGATGACTACACGAGACAAAAGCATACGGTCGAATCTGGTCTTGTTTCGTGATTGCATCCCAGAACTTGATCCACACAAGCGTGGCATTTTATTTCTGAAAGTGGTAAAATCGACGGGTAAACGGAGGTGTGCCGTGGAATTGATCTGGGCGGGTTTAATCATTTTAGCGACGTTTTCAACGAAAATCACGACAAAAATCGGTATCCCCGGTTTACTCATTTTCTTGGGTATCGGCATGGTCTTTGGAAGCGACGGACTGGGATGGCTCTATTTCGATAATATGATGCTGGCTCGCCAAATCAGCGATATCGCCTTAATTATCATCCTATTCGAGGGCGGGTACACGATTAAGAAGAATCTCTTGAAAACGGCTCTAAAGCCTGCGCTATCCTTGGCAACCCTGGGGGTCGTGATCACCGGCGTCGTCACCGCGCTGTTCATTCGCTTTTTCTTTCATATGGAATGGCTCACCGCGATGCTCCTCGGTTCGATCATCTCCTCTACCGACGCGGCCGCTATTTTTTCGATTTTGAGGGGAAAGGCCTTGCCTCCGAAAGTCACGGCGACATTACAAGTAGAGTCGGCCTCTAATGACCCGATGGCTATTATGTTGACCGTCACGATCATCGGGTTAATCAACGGCGCCCAGCAGTCCGCGTGGCTCTCGGTTCTCTCTTTCCTTTGGCAACTCGGCGGCGGGGCGTTCATTGGATGGCTGATCTTCCTGGTCGGAAAGTGGCTCTTCAACTCCTTGAGGGCGGGGAGCGGGGGATTCTACTATGTGTTGATCATCGGCGTCTGTTTTTTGGCCTTCGGTTTCGCGAAAATCGTCTACTCCAACGGATTTGTCGCTGTGTTCTTCGCCGGGGTCTTGTTCGGGAACGCGCGGTTCGCCTTCAAAGGAGGGGTTTCTCACTTCTTGGAGGGCATCTCCGCTTTCGCGCAAGTTCTCGTCTTTCTTATCCTCGGGTTGTTGGTGTTTCCGAGACAACTGTTGTTCTCTTGGGAGGAAGGGTTATGGATCGCCATCATTCTGATGTTCGTCTCCCGGCCGGTGGCCGTCTTCCTTTGCACACTGTTCACCCGTTTTACTTTCAAAGAAAAGGTTTTCATCGCTTGGAGCGGCTTCAAAGGCGCGGTGCCTATCGTCCTCGGCACTTACCCTGTCGTCGCAGGGTTAGATCCGGATTCTCGCCTTTTCAACATCGTGTTCTTCGCCGTCTTGCTGACCACCTTGCTGGAAGGCTCCACCCTGGATTGGGTGGGGCGTTCCTTGGGACTCCTCAAAGAATCGGCGCCGAAACCGCTGGTATCGATGGAGTTGATGGCGCTGGAAAACGCTAACTTCGAGCTCATCGAAATCTCCTTAAGTGAAACGGACTTCGCTTCAAAAAAATTGATCCGAGATATGGAGTTTCCTCCCGATGTCTCCATCACGGCGATCGTTCGCGACAACGAAGTCATCCCTGCCAAAGGGAATACCCGACTCCTAAGCGGAGACCTGCTTTTCGTCTTAACCCCCACGACGCTCTCCGAAACCCTCCCGGATTACTTTTCCTGCTTAAATTCCAGCCCCTGTCCTCCGGAGGCTTCCGACACGTAACCGGGCGGTAGCGGGACTCCACCGGAGAACCGATAGTTTCGCCATATCATCCCCACAGCGCGAGAGAACCCCGCTTTCTCGTAAAAGTCGACCATATCCACATCACAGATCCCTGACTTTGTCACGGGGTAGGGAAAAATCGGGGGTGCTGAAACGAAAACAGAGGGGTTTAGAGGGGAAAAAGTAGAAAACGAGAGAAATAGGTAGTGACAATAT
>MWEM01000086.1 GCA_002071085.1 Thermotogota bacterium ADurb.Bin062
CAAATTTGCGAAGCAGAACCTCTCTTTGGCGAAATGCCATTCGCGTGATGAAAGCGCGCAAAGCCATTTTTTGATCCTGATAGCGATCGCTTATCTGATTTTCAATGACCTGCTAAAAATGCTACAAACGTCAGAAGAAAACTTGACTCATTGTAGATTATTTTATTTCATTAGAAAGGCAGTTTCGATTTTCGCTGTAACCTATTTCTCTCGGCCTTCTGTAAGAACAACGGAATCCTTTTTTTCTGAGTGCAGGTATTCAAAGGCTTCACAGCGTTTGTTGGGTTTGTTGTTACATACACGCACAGGATGAGTAATATACATTCGCGCGTTTTCATTAAAGACTCCTTTTTCGACTATTTCGACGTTTTTGACATTGTTTTTTAAAATGTTTTCCGTTAATATTTTTCTATTCGCACTTTCCGGTTCAAATGCCCAAACCTTCCCGGTCTCACCAACCATTTTGGAAAACCATAACGACGTTTCTCCGCAGTATGCTCCGAGATCTAATACATAATCCCCTTTTTGAGGATAAACAATGTTTTTGTATTGGTACTGTTTACAGAAAAAAGATTCGTATAAAGCCATTTTTGAAGTTCGAATCTTGAAACCTTCTACGTCATAAACGCCTAAATATTTTTCCTTAGAGTTTTTTATCGCCTCGTTTACTCCCTTTGCGAATTCCTCTCTCGATAACCCAGGAAAAAACAGAGCATCCTTTTTCGCGCCAAGTAGAGAAGAAGCGATCCGATATTGAATGAACCACTTAAGGATACTTCTGGAATAATCGTCAGCCAATCTAGAAAACAACCAGTCGATCTCTTCTGGGTTTTCCATCACAAATTTCAGAAATTTCACGCCGTATTCGGCGTAATCGGTAGGACAGTTTTCCACTGAACTTACATAATCAGGATACGTAACTAGAAAGAACCCAACTCGAGAAAGGAGTTTATTAAGCAGCCTTTTAAATTTCCTCAACACCATATACTTATAGCGCTCGTTGGGTGCGGGGCGTGTTTGAGCAGATTTCGTCTCGGCTATTTTATCCAATGCCTCAAATACTATCTGTCGCGTAATTCCCATAGAACCTCCTTAAAGACTTAAAACGCTATTAGAAGTATAGTCATATCTGCTTATGCGCTTTATATAAGGGGTTGGGTTTTCTACATCACTGGAATGCCCCCCTTAGCCAAGTAATTTTCAAATAGTTTGGAATAAGCGAAATTAAGCGTATCCTCCAGCAATCCGTTTAACGACGACGTTTTCCATTCTTGAACCGTTGAGATATGGTATCCCTTCTAAAACATAGGGAATCTCTTTGAATCCCCGCAGTTTGCGCCACCCCTTCTCAACTTGCTTAGGATAATTTGTACATCATCGATAGCGTTTTTTTCCGGTTGCCACAGTACCTCATCTTTTTTTGTCCTGAGCCGTATGGTAGAAAAGCTCAATTCTATCGGATTTGTCATTCTGATATGCTGAAAGTGCGCTGCTGGAAAATCATAGAATGTCAGCAATTCCTCCGCGTCTTTCGTCAGACTCTTAACCGCTTTGGGGTATTTAGCCCCGAAGGTATGGATTAAAAATCTACTCTTGGCGGTTTGACCTATGCCGACCCGACTCACGTTCGAATCTCCCGCTCTCGGTGATAGCCATTTCGGTAGACAAGCCTTCTTCCTTTTTCATTCCGTAGCGTTTCGGTCTTTTCTATAAATTCATCAATTTCGTTCTTTAAGGTTATGCGAAGCATAATTCTTGCCCCGTGTTTGGCCAATTCTTCTAAACTGTTGATGTTCTTATTTTCGTCCAATTCCCACTCTATGCAGCCCTCTTGAATGTTCCCGCTTTTTAGTTTATAATCTTTCACGGCGTATCTTCCTTTTGGTCTCGCTGGACCTTTTTTTCCTAATCGAAGGATACGCCTTTTTTTGCTTTTTACCCTTTTCCACGCATTTTGATTTTAACTCACTTGGTTAACACGCCTTTTTAATTTCCACAAAGCCATATAATTATTGCGCTTATTGGGAGCGGTTATCGCGGAGAGTGTTTTACCTGATTTCGACTCCACTATTTTATCCAATGCCTCAAACACTATCTGTTACGTTATGCCCATAGATCCTCCTTAAAGACCCTATGCATTTCTGATATCTTGCCATACCTGCTTATGCTCATTACAAGAGATATTTATTCTCCTAACTTTTCCCAATTGTTTTCGCTAGGTTTTCGGCCAGAAAATTGTGCTAAGGACCTCTTCGTGTGAACTAAAATACTCAGCCATTTATAGTGTACGGCTTCCCAGCCCTCGACCGATAACGATAAAAAACTTGGCGGATCAATCGGCGATTCAAATATAGACATAACACCAGAAAAGAGGCGTTCCCGACAATGATAAATATCCATTCGCTGACAGTCAATTTTAACACTAACAGCGATAAAATCAAAATGAGGTTCGCGCTGCTTATGGTCAGCAATTGTTTCACATTTAAAAACGAGATTCTGTAGCGGGCTTTCAACCACCAGTAATAGAATATGACGCATACGATGCTGACAGCGGTGGTGCTGAAGGCGATTCCGACGTGACCGAAGGGTTTGAGCAGGATCCAATCGAAAAAGGCGTTGAGCGCGATGGTGACGAATGCGAGCCAGTTGATGAATTTGATGTCTCTTAGCGATATGAGGGTGTTGCTTATGAGTCCGCCTATCGGGGAGAGGATGATGATCACGCTATACCCGATGAGCGATACGCTGACGAGTTCGGTGGAGCTCGTGTCGAAAGCGCCTCTTTGGAACAGTAGGCGTATGAGGGGTTCGGCCATCAGAACCACCCAGAAGGTCAACGGTATGACGATCCGCATCAGGTCGTCGTTCGTTTTCCACATCCGCCGTTCTATGGCTTCGTAATCCTTCCTGGAAGCCGCTTCTCCGATTTCCGTGTAGGTGGTGGTTAAGAAGCTCCCCACTATCACGCCGTTGATCATCGCCAATAAAACGTGTGAGTAGCGTAAGGCCGAAACCCTTCCGGCGGGCAGGAACGATGCGAAGATTTTGTCGATGATGTTGTTGATCAACCCAGAGCTCGAACCGATGATCAAGGGTATCGCCAGTTTGACGGTTTGTTTGGAAAGCGAGGAGAATCTCTTCGTTAGGATGATTTCTTTTTTATCGAAATAGCGGAAAGCGTATAGGCCCATGAGCGCAGTCATAATGAAATGCCCGGTCACCCAGGTGAAGACGTAGGCCGCTTCCGACCACAAAGGCGCCAAAAAAAACAACATCGGTATCGCAATGATGTTGAAGATGAGCTGGAAGGAGGCCATCTGGACGAATCGGCGTTCTGCGCGTAAAACCGCAGTAAAAATCGATCCGAAGCCGTGGATGAGCGGTAAAACGCTGAGCACCCGGAGCTTTCTGGCCGCGTATTCCAAGATTTCTCCGGAGTAGTTTGGCGCGAAGACCTTTATCAGGAGGTCCGGGAAGAAAAAGAGGAGCGCGGAAAAGAGGAAAAGCACGCCCGCCGCTAATTTTAGGACTTGGGAGGCGTATCGCTTGGTTTGTTCTACGTCGTTACCGCTTTTGACCTCGAGGTATAACGGGATCATCATCGTGCTCAAGGTCCCGGCAATGATCCCCGAAAGACTTTCGGCAGGCTCCATCGCAATGATCACGGCGTCCATACGCCAGGAGGTCCCGAATTGCGCGGCTAACACCATTTCCCGTATGAACCCGAGCCCTTTGGATACGAGGGTGAATCCGAAGATGAATACCGTCCCGAACGCGACAGACTGAGCGCCGGCGGTTAACCTTTTTACCGTTGTGATCCGTTCTCTGATCGACACGCCTATGAACCCCTTTGCGCCTTTCATCATACATCAAGAGTATAACAACCAAATATCCCGAGGAAACGATCCTCTGTTCCCGGGCAACTCGTTGAGAGAACCGTACTCGCTTTTTCGATTATACCAGAAATCTTCGCCGTTGACATCCCCTGCCGTTTTGATATATAGTGTTAGAGGACTCCATCCTGGGTTTTGCACCATTTTGGGCTCTCAAATCAAAATGCACCCGGTTTTTGCCCAGTTGCCAGCTCGCGGTTGGCAAAACCCGAATGAACCCGCCCACATCCCCCGTTAATGGGCAACCTCAATCGGAGATGGTGATACTATGAGACTTGCGGTCGTTCACGATCCCTTTCGTTCGTCGGATGAACAAAAGATGGTGGAAACTGTCGCCAATGCCTTATCCCGAAACCACGAGACGAAGATGGTCGTTTTCGGAGAGGACTTCATCCGAATGGTGAAGGCCTTCGATTTCGTTTTTAACCTGTCCATCTGGGGCGGGAAGGAAGGGAGACAGGTCCACGTGCCGGCAGTCCTCGATGTGTTGGGTATCCCCTATACGGGGTCTCCTGTTTTAACGCATTCTCTCTGCCTGGATAAGATCCTCACGAAAATCTTGCTACAAAAGCACGGGGTTCCGACACCCGCTTACGCGGCTTTTCCGGTCGGACGACTCCCGGATCGCATCGACGGGAAGATGTTCGTCAAGCCCTCCCGCGAGGGAAGCGCGATGGGAATCCATAAAGACTCCTTAGTTTCTGATTTGAGCCGTTATCGAGAAAAGGTCCATAGTATCCACGAGCGTTTCGGGGAACCGGCCTTAGCTGAAGAGTTTATCGACGGACGGGAGCTGACGATCGGGTTTTTGGGCAATGGCGATACCCTTGAGGTGTTACCCATTCTGGAAATCGATTTCTCGGGTTTACCCGAGGGTATGGAGCGCTTCTACTCCTACGAAGTGAAGCACGACTTCGAGGACCTCACCTGTTTCTACTGTCCTGCGCGGATCAGCGATCCGTTGGCGGACAAAATACGCGCCGGAGGGAAGTTGGCCTTCGAAGCCTTGGGATTGCGCGATTACGCCCGTATGGACGTCCGTTTACGCGGAGAGGATTTCTTCTTCTTAGAGGTCAATTCGATGCCGCAGCTCGTTCCCGGCTACTCCGACCTACCGAAGATGGCCGCCGTCGCGGGCTATTCCTATGAAGCCCTCATCGGAAAGATTTTAGACGTTGCCATCGAAAGGAATCGGCTGTCCATCGACTCCTGAACCGCTCCTTCGAACTTCGACTCGCTTCATAGCCCGTGAGACCACCTCGCCTTGTGGGTATAATATCGAGGCGCAACAAAAAAATGAAATAGGAGTGGCTTTTCGGCAATTTACAAGACGTACTTAATTAACATCTTCTATCGTAATAACTCTGTAGACCCTTAGCCGTTTCGAAAATCCGCATAATCGCGTAATCGGCCACTTGACCGTCTCTTTTTATTTCTATTATGTTCTTTAATATTTCTCGGATGATCAGTGGGCTTCAAGTAATGTATCGAAGAGCCAAAAAACCATGCCAAACTAAAGTTTGGCGTTCCCAGGCGTTCACAGCCCACGAAGTCTCGCGATACGCCTTTGTGCTTAACCCTAACGCCGTGAAGCCGCGTATGGGAACGTTCTCAGTGAAAAGATAAAACCGTGCCAAACTAAAGTTTGGCGTTCCCAAGGCGTGCCTAGAAAACCTGCCGAACTTAAGTTCGGCGTTTCCAAGGTGTTCCCTGAGTGTTCACAAGAATCTCTTCTCTGTGTTCTCTGTGCCCTCTGGATGAGTTTTTTTCAAGCCATGCCAACTTAAAAGTTGGCGTTCCCAGGCGTTCCCAAGGCGTTCTTAGAAAACCGGCCGAACAGAAGTTCGGCGTTCCCAGGGGAGGCGCACTGAAGCCATTTCGAGGGTGTTCACAAGAATCTCTTCTTTGTGTTCTCTGTGCCCTCTGTGTGTGTTTTTTTTTCAAGACATGCCAAACTAAAGTTTGGCGTTCCCAAGGCGTTCTCAAGGCGTTCCCAAGGCGTTCCCAGGGCCTTCGCAGAGAGACAGGCCGACTGGAAGTCTGCCCCACGATGAGATAGGGCGCTTACGCTGAGATGACTACATAGACTAGAAAGCGCGCGATGGATTCCGGCCTCGTTTCTCGAGTGTACCTCATAACTTGACAAACGCCACCCCACGGCCTTAGGGGTTTTCCGTGCTATAATACTCGAAAACGGAGGGCTCTATGTCCGAACGCTATATCCTCGCGCTAGATCAAGGCACGACC
>MWEM01000087.1 GCA_002071085.1 Thermotogota bacterium ADurb.Bin062
GTCGATTGTAGTGGCCAACTTTTTTGAGAAAGTGGCTTTTATCGCCGTTTGTAGCACTTTTAGTCGAAAGTTGGGCTAGGAACGCCGAACTTTATAGGTTATCGCGGGGTAACTAACAGGACCCCGCGATCCGCTCCATGTCTTTCTAAAAACGGTTTCGCGTCGTCGCAAAAAGAAGAAGCGCTTACGCCGCGATGCCCCGCCTGGGAACGCTTCCCACCTCCGTGGCCTCTGTGCCCTCTGCGCGAACCCATTTTTTTCAAAACGTGCCAACTTAAAAGTTGGCATTCCCAGGGCGCTCCTAGGCGCTTCCGTTTACAGGAAGGCTTTCAGGTCCGCGTCGGCGTCGGTGATTCCGCTGATGCCGAACTTTTCCACGAGCACGTTGGTCACCCCGGGTGAGAGGAACGCGGGCAGAGTCGGGCCGAGGTGTATATTCTTCACCCCGAGATAGAGGAGCGCTAACAGGACGATCACGGCCTTTTGCTCGTACCAGGCGATGTTGTACACGATCGGGAGCTGGTTGATGCTCTCAAACCCGAAGGCCTCCTTCAGTTTGAGTGCGATCAGCGCCAAGGAGTACGAGTCGTTGCACTGTCCGGCGTCGAGCACCCTCGGAATCTGGCCGATCGTGCCCAACGGGAGCTTGTTGTACCGGTACTTCGCGCACCCGGCGGTGAGGATGACCGTGTCTTTCGGGAGCTTTTCCGCGAACTCCGTGTAATACTCTCGGCTCTTCATCCGCCCGTCACAACCGGCCATCACGACGAATTTCTTGATGTGTCCCTCCTTGATCGCGGCGATCACTTGATCCGCGAGGGCGAACACGGTTTCGTGGGCGAATCCGCCAACGATCTCTCCCGTCTCGATCTCCTTCGGAGGTTTACAGGTTTTCGCTTGGGCGATGAGCGCAGAAAAGTCCTTTTTCTTGCCCGGCTCTCGTGCGGGGATGCTCTTCAGCCCAGGAAAGCCCACGACACCCGTGACGGTGACACGGTCCTTGTAACTGTCCTTTGGGGGCACCAAGCAGTTGGTCGTCATCAAAATCGGCCCGTTAAAGCTCTCGAACTCCTTGTCTTGCTTCCACCAAGCGCTGCCGTAGTTGCCGGCGAAATGATCATACTTTTTAAAAGCTGGGTAGTATTGGGCCGGCAACATCTCTCCATGGGTGTACACGTCCACGCCGGTCCCCTGAGTTTGCTCCAACAGCTCCTCAAGGTCTTTCAGATCGTGGCCGCTGATCAGGATCCCCGGGTTTTTTCGCACCCCAATGTTCACTTTCGTGATCTGGGGATGCCCGTAGGTGGTCGTGTTCGCCCTGTCGAGCAGGCTCATCGCCGCGACACCGTACTCGCCCGTTTCCAGCGTGAGGGCAACCAAGTCCTCGGCGGAAAGCCGGGTGCTGAGCGTGGCTGCCAAAGCTTTCTGGATGAAGGTGTGGATTTTAGGATCCGAAAAACCCAACACCTCGGCGTGTTCGGTGTAGGCGGCCATCCCCTTCAATCCGAAGAGGATCAACGCCTTGAGCGACCGGATATCCTCGTCGCGCTCCACCAGGAACCCGACGTCCGCGGCTTTTTTGTCGAGCTGGGCTTCTTCGCGGAAGGTCCACGTCGCCGCATCTCGCTCGTCGTCGGAGAGGGTCGCCATAGAACCACCGAGCGCCTTTTTCAGAGACTCCCGTTCCGCAATCGCGCCCCTGATGGCGTCGATGAAATAACGGCGGTCGAAGTTCGCGTTCGTAATCGTCGCGAAAAGCCCTTCGATGACGCGACGATCGGCTTCTTTCGCGCTCACCCCCGCTTCCCTCGCTTTGAGGGCATAGACGGACAGGCCTTTGAGCGCAAAGATGAGCAAATCCTGCAGGTTAGAGACATCTTCGGTTTTGCCACATACGCCACGGACGGTGCATCCGATGTTCTTCGCCGCCTCTTGACACTGAAAACAGAACATACGGGACATTCACGCGCCTCCCGACTTTTTCGCTTTTCCGCTTTCTTTGAGCAGCACCTTGGGGTTCGGGGCTTTCACCACGAAAAACTCCAGAGCCTGTTCGCCGGCGTTCGAGATTCTCATCCGCGTTTGATAAGGCACCGCGAGGATGCGGCCGGCGGGATAGACTTGGGCTTCCTGCGGTCCCAAGGCTATGGTCATCTCTCCCCTCGCGACGATCAGGTAGACGTTCGAATTTGAATCGTGTTCGGGGACGGCATCCCCCTTCGCGAGGACGATGTGGTTGATCATCGCGTGGTCGTCGTCAACGACGACCTCGATCGTCTTTTTGTCGGACTGCGTAACGGGAAATACTCTTTCTATCATAAAACCACCTCCTGTGGGAACGCCGAACTTCAGTTCGGCATGTTTTTTCTTTCGCTTTCCTGGGAACGCTCTGAGAGCGCCTTGGGAACTTCGACTTTTAGTTCGGTATGTCTTTTCTTTCGCCTTTCTGGGAACGCTCTGGGAGCGCCTTGGGAACGCCAACTTTTAAGTTGGCGTGTCTTGGAAAACAGGGTTCGCACAGAGACCACAGAGGCACAGAGGAGGGATTACTGAGAGCGCCTGGTGGCGTTGACTTCCTAGTCGGCTTACCTTTGGTCTTCGTAGTAAGGTAAACTTGCCGGACTAAAGTTCGGCGTTCCCAGGGCGTTTCTCTGTGTTCTCTCTGTGTACTCTGTGCCCTCTGTGCGACACATCTTTTAGTTTTGGAGAAACATGCCGAACTAAAGTTCGGCGTTCTCAAGGTGCTCTCAGGCGAAATAGTTTCTTTTCCGCCCGAATTATATTATAATCGAAGGCGAAAAAACAGTATCCCAGGATACGTGATGGAGGAATGATGTTCGAAGAGTTGACCCCGATACTCCTCAAAGCCTCACTCTTTGTCGGGCTCACGCCGAAAGAGCTGAACGCCCTACTTAGTTGCGTTTCCGCGTCTACAGCCGTGTATAAAAAGAACGACGTGATCGCTCACGGCGGGGACCTTTTCCAAGGGGTGGGGATGATCATCCGAGGGGAAGCGGTCGTGACCAAGGAGAACGCGCTCGGAGAGCGTCTGATGATGACACACCTGAAAAGCGGGGACTTGTTCGGGGAGATGCTGCCCTTCGCCGGCGATGGGCACTATATCGCCACCGTCGAAGCGAAGACCGCATGCTCGGCCCTTTTTATCCCCAAAGACAAGGTCTTTCCGAGTTGCTTCAGCCTGTGTCACAGCCACCGTGTGATGCTTCAAAATTACCTGAAGATCGTCTCGAAAAAGTCGCTGCTGCTCAATCAGAAGATCGAGTACCTGCGTATCCGAAGCCTACGCGGGAAGATCGCCGCCTTCTTACTCGATATGTATGAACAAACCGGGAGCCGCACATTGGAGCTGCCTTTTAACCGGAATGAGATGGCCGAGTTCCTCAACGTCTCGCGCCCGTCGATGTCTCGTGAAATGGGGCGGATGAAACACGACGGGGTCATCGACTTCCGGAAGAACACCTTTCTGATTTTAGACCCAGCCAGGTTGAAGGCCTTCATATGAGGGAGTGTCAAACCGGAGGGCGGGTATTCGCCACGAGCGGAGAAAGGGAGGAAACGCGATGCAGATTCGCCGTCTTGAAAAGCACGCGCACATCGACCAAGTGATCCGGTGTTTGGAACAGGCCTTTCAACGCCCATATTCCGAGCCTCGCGACCGGTTGTGGTTGGATGACGAGAGCAATTGGCAATGGATCTGGGGGTTGGAGGAAGAGGGTCGGATTGTCGGCACCTACATCAGCTACGAGGTTCGGGTATGCCTGCGAGGAAAAGCCTTTCGGGGACATTACCTGGACGCCCTGACGACCCTCCCGAACCATCGCAATCGCGGATGGATCAAAGAGATGATGTTGCGCGACTTTCAAGACTGCCGCGAAAACAACATTCCGGTCATCCTACTGGACCCCTTCAAGCACGCCTACTACCGGAAATATGGCTTCGACACGATCGCCGACTGCAAAAGTCTGACGGTACCCTGGAGTCTGCTCTCGGACATCGTGCCGAAAAGCGAGGGCGAGGACGGCTACTCGGTCCACTTCGCCAAGCTGAGCGTCGACGCGTACGCGCAAATGGCTTACGCCGAAACACGCCGTCGCGCCTTTGAGAACGCCTATTACACGGAGATGATTCGTCCGGCGCCCTATGAAAACGCCGTGTTTTTAGATCGGGACCTCTGGATCGCGATCGCCTTAGACAAGGAAAAACGGGCCCAAGGGTACTTGTTGTTCACCTACGAGAATCGGGTGCTACGCGTCCAGAACCAGCGTTTTTTCACACTGCGCGCCTTCTACGCGCTGAAGAAGCTGATTCTCCAGCACCGAGACCAAGTGCGGGCGATCAAATTCGACCGCGTCCCCGCGGATTTCCCGGTGGATCGCTTGGTACACTCCTACTGGCAAAACGGGGAGAAGATAGAGTGGACGGAGATGAGCTCACGGATGATGCGCGTCGTCAACATCCCCGCGCTCCTCGTGTCTTTGGCGGATCAGGATGCGTTAGCCCGATGCCCCTTCGGCATCGTCGACCCGTGGCTGGAGGTTCCCGAGCCCTACCGGCCGGGACCGGACAAGTGGACGATGAGTGTCGCGACGTTGGCGCAGCTTGCTGCCGGATACCGATCTGCCACCCACCTATACCGACAGGGAATGATCTTGGAGCCGGGGGAAACAGAAGACGCGCCCCGGGATCGGATATGGGAAACCGCTGACGCGCCCGCCGTCGTGAAGGAACTGGAGCGCCTCTTCCCGCCAGTCACTCCCTTTCAAACGGAAAAATGGTAAACGAGCGCGGTTCCACCACATTCAAGAAACTGAGATTTGATCCGATAAGGTATCAGCGATCCTCAAGAGCGGGTTCCGGTAACAGGAACAACGGAATAACTACGGAATCAGAACTAATTTTGACAAAACGAAATAATCGTGGTAGAATTGCTTAGTTTATCGTTTACCCATCTTTTGTTATAAACAAACTTTTTATGATTTAGACTCAGCAATGAAACGGGATAAGTTTGTGTGGTTATTCAAGTACGGCAGTTTGGGCGCGAACTCAAAAATAAATTTAGGAGGAGTGAGACTATGAAGAGAAGTGGATTTACGTTAGTGGAATTACTGATCGTTATGGCCGTCATCGCGGCGCTGATTTCGGTCGTCGCCCCGATGGGTCTGAATGCGTTGAAGCAGGCGCGAACGGTACAGGTGGCGACGGATTTGAGAGCAGTGATGAACACCGTGATCGGAAAAGTAGCGGCTTATGGGAAATTCGTGACGTCGGTAGCGGGTACTTATGATAAAGACCATGGCGGGTATAAAACAGCGATCGTAGTTGCGACCTCTGGTACATCGGCTTATACTTTGACGGTTAGTGGTTGGGGCGAAAAGTTCGACGCGGAATACTTAAAAGCTGCCTTTGGCGGAGATTTTAACGCCGGTGTACTGACAGTAAGTGTATCAGATTATATCTATAACAACTGAGCCGCCACTGTAATCGAGCCTTTTCCGCTGATAGCGGTTTTGCGTTCCAAAATCCAAATAGATGGGTGACCCACCCATCTATTTGTTTTGTTAGGAGGGGATCCAGACGCTCGCGTTCACCCTGTTCTTTTTCATTCCTTCCTTGTTGTTCCCCGCGTGGATATATGACCCGCGACACGCGAAGCTCTTTGTACTTTCGCTGGCGGTCTTTGTCTGCCTGTACCGCCTGCTGAAGAAACGTCGTTTCGCGTTTGAAGCGCCGCCCCTCCTTCTCGGAATCCTTTGCGCCTTTGCCCTCTTCCTGATCCCGGCGATCCCTCTCCATAACGAGATGGCGCTCCTGTTTTTTGGGATTATGTTCTTCATTATCATTGGCGCCTCGGTCTTTCGGTTCGAAGACTTCAGGGCCGCCGCCGTCCAAAAGTGGACGGTCCTGTCCGCGCTCTGGATTTCGTTTATCGGCATCCAGAACTTTTATGGGATCACCTTCTTCAACATCTACGTCCCATCGGCTTTCGATAGGTCCTCGATCATCGCGACCGTCGGGAACGTC
>MWEM01000088.1 GCA_002071085.1 Thermotogota bacterium ADurb.Bin062
TCCATTCCTTCTTGCTTAAGCCATTCCGCTATCGTTTGCATCCTTTCACTCCTTTCTACCGATACCGTTCGCGTCAGTTGTATCAGTCTCAAGAAATCCTCTCGCGCGGTCAAATAGTAGATATAGTGAACAAAGGTCTCGTAAAGCCCTTCGCTTATCTCCGTTTCTTCCCGCGTGACGAAGACGGTGGTGATTCTGACGTACGCTTCTTTGAACTTTTCGGGGTCCTTGATCGAGGCCATCCTGATCGTCTCCAGATACAGGCGTAGATCGTCCGGCCCTTTAATCTCCTCTCCACTATTTGACGAAAAATCGTATAGGTAATACTCGAAGTGGGGAATGACTTTTTTCAAAGACCCTTCCATCGTTTCGACCCCTTCGATCCTGTCCGCAAACTGCGTGGACACTCCCCACTTCTCTTTCCCCTGGTACAGTACTATCGGTAAGATCAGCGGTAGTCGTTTGTTCTTTTCTTTCTTTATCTCTTTGTCCCATATCGCAGACATATACCTGAGCAGCTGCGCCCCTACGTTATAGTCGCTATAGCTCTTGTGCTCCAGTAGAATGTAAACGTAGGCTTCTCGGTTTCTTATGTTCGCCCGAAACAATAAATCCGTGTAGAACTCCTTCAGGTCTTGTTCTATGAAGCTGTCCTTTTCCGCCTGTATCGTGCCGACATCGATAGTCTGTAAGACTTCAGGGGGAAGATAAGTCTCTAAGAACGCTTGGGTATTTGCAACATCCCTCGTGCCCTGGGAACGCCAACTTTTAAGTTGGCATGTCTTGAAAAACAGGGTTCGCACTGAAGGCACGGGGGGCACAGAGAACACAGATGAAGACCGGGCAAGGGATAGAAATTTCCTGAAAGAAAACATGCCGAACTAAAGTTCAGCGTTCCCAGGGCGGATCAAAAGAGCAAAAGGCGGATCGCGAGACTTCGTGGGCTTCCGAAGTCAGCCCGCTGGTTACCCCGCGATAACCCCACACGGCGGGCATCGCGGCGTAAGCGGTTTATGTCTTCGCGACGGCGCGATACCCTTTTTTTATGTGCCGTTCGC
This sequence comes from Thermotogota bacterium ADurb.Bin062, assembly GCA_002071085.1. Classification (GTDB taxonomy): domain Bacteria; phylum Thermotogota; class Thermotogae; order MWEM01; family MWEM01; genus MWEM01. The sequence continues at coordinate 1,059 of MWEM01000088.1, forward strand.
GACAGGTTAAAAAACAAAAGGCGTATCGCGGGGTCCCGTTGGTTACCCCGCGATAACCCCACACGGCGGGCATCGCGGCGTAAGCGCCCTTTTTTTCGCGACGGCGCGATACCCTCTTGAGAAAGACGAAGGATGTATCGCGGGGTCCCGTTGGTTACCCCGCGATGACCTTTGAAATTCGGCGTCTCAGGGCATTTCTCTGTGTTCTCTCTGTGTACTCTGTGTTCTCTCTGTGTACTCTGTGCTCTCTGTGCGAAACTTCTTTTGGTTTTGGAAAGGCAAAAGGCGGATCGCGAGACTTCGTGGGCTTCCGAAGTCAGCCCGCTGGTTACCCCGCGATAACTTACACAGACCATCTCCGCGTAAGCGCCCCTTCTTTTTCTTTCCTTTTTTGCGCCTCGATATCATACCCACACCTTCTACCGTTAACGTAAAATAACTATGGAAATTCGCAACCGTTTCGCGTATAATTGAGTCATCCAAAGAAAATCGAGAGGGTGGTCTCATGAAAATCGCATTGAAAATACTGCTGCTCATCATTGTGGTTTTTGCGATGTTTACGATCGTGGCGTTCGTTATCAAAGCCTCTAATGAAGAGACCCGTGCAGGCGCGAGCCAAGTGGTAGAAAGCGCCGAAACGGTTAGCGCCGATTTCCTTCTGTACGCGCAAGCGCAGGAATTCGACGAAGCGGTCGGCCTCCTCACCCGAGAAGCTTTTCAGATTGGATACCTCCAAAAAGAAAATGACGTGGACTCATTGAAAACACGATTTGACAACCAGCAGGCGCTCGTCATCCAGAAAGCGAACGTGCTGAACTCACCCGCCTTGCTCCAGTCCATCAATAGAATCGGGGACTACGCGGTGGAGCTGACGAAATACAAAAAGGACGAGCTGCGGAGATTGGCGCTGCTGGATCAATACCACGATTACATCGAGAACGTGTTGCATCCCTCTTGCGCAGCCAACCAGGCGATGGTGGAGGGCTTCATCACGATCGACGACGACCGGTACGCCCAAGCCGTTCAGCGGATCAAAGAGCTTATGGACGAATCGATGTCAGCCCCCGAGGGCGAGCGTGTACAGACCTTCAAAGGCGCGCTGAAATCCGAGGCCGTGATAGAAGACCTCAGCTTGATCGAACACGAAACCCTCTGGGAATCCGACCTCCTCGACGAACGGATACGGACCCTTCCTTTTTTCAAGCTCATGATCTTGCGCAGAGAGGTAGGGCTGAGGGATGGAGACTTCTACTCCCTAGAAGAAAGTCCCAATCGACTTTGCAACCGGTTACGAGAAGAGCTCTCCGCCTTGGAAGCGAAAGGCGGGTTCACCGATGCCGAAAGAATGCAAAAGGCTTTGGTCGAACGGAGTCTGCTGAACTACGAATCCACACTATCCGACTACATCGATTTGCTCATCTCCACCAGCTTCATCGAAGCCGAGATCGCCCTCAACAACGAATCGATCTACAAGCTCCAAGAAAGCATCGAAACGGTTCGCTCTCGGTCTTTGGAGCTCGTGAACAAGAGCATCAACGGCGAGATCGAAGCGATCAACCGATTGCAGACCGCTTTGTACACGGAAGGGCAAAAGAGGGTAGAAACGGCGATCTCCCATATGAAAGAAGAAGGGAAGCGCAGGGTGGTCGCTACCGACCTCTCAGGACAAAGGGTGTTGTGGGTGGTCATATTGGCCTTCGCGATCACCGCGCTCTCATTCATATACCTCTACGGACTATTCCGGAAGCTGATGAAGAAACTGCTTCCGGTCGCCCAGAGGATGAAAAACCTCGACTTCTCCGGCGCGATGGATTACAAGCCCTCCAAAGATGAGATCGGCTTGGTTCTGGGCAGCTTCAAAGACGTGGTCGACGCCATAAAAACCATCGCCGGCGAGGTCGCAGAGGCGGCCCATAGGATACAGCTCGAATCCGAAACGGTAGTCTCATCAGTCGAGGAAAACTCGGCGACGGCGGAAGAAATCTCCTCGAATATGGACGATATGAACCGTGGCATCGAGCGATCGGTGAAAGAGTTGGGGAAGGTCACCGAGCAAACGCAGAGTATCGCTTTGAACAGCGCCGAAACTGCGAAGAAGGTACAGAAAAACGTTGCCGAGACAGAAAAGAACCTACAAGACTCCGATCAGAACAAGAAAAAGATCGACGGAATCGTAGGCCGGGTCGAAGAGGTAGGTACGGAGATATCCGGAACGATGAAAGACATCCTCACGCTGAAAAACATCACCGAAGAGATAGAAACCTTCGTGGAGGGCATCTCCGGGATTGCGGAGCAGACGAACCTACTCGCGCTCAACGCCGCCATCGAAGCCGCGCGCGCGGGCGACGCGGGAAGGGGTTTCGCCGTCGTGGCCGACGAAGTACGCAAATTAGCCGTCGAATCCAACAAGATGGTGGAAGACATACGCCGACGTATCGTCGTCATCACTCAGCGAGTGGATCAGGTTGTCGAACGGTCACAAACCCACGTGAGCGGGATGGAAGAGGTGTTGACCGGAATCAAGGTCATCACACAAGAAACGAACCGGATCACCGAAACGCTCCGAACCAGCCAAGGATTGATAAGAAACTTCTCGGACCTATTGGAGGGTCAGAACCAAGAGATCGGCGCGGTCTCCAAGCAATCCGAAAAGATCGCCGACCGTTTTGAAGAAGCCTCGCGAACGATCGAAGGACTCAACCGATCCATAAAGACCACCGCCGACTCGATCAGCGAACTCGCGCAATCCGCCCAAGCCTTGTCTGAAATCGCGCACCAACTCGACACCCGCATGAAAGCCTTTAAAATATAGAGAAACGCTGGGAACCCTGGGAATACCGCATACCTGGGAACGCCGCGCATCGCGGCGTAAGCGCTCCTTCTCTTTGCGACGGCGCGATACGCTTGAGAACGCCTAGGAACGCCAAACTTCAGTTTGGCATGTCTTTCAAAAACCAAAAAAGGGCTCGCACAGAGGGCACGGAGAACACAAAGGAAAACAGGAGACACGCGGAGAAAAGGTTCTTGGGAACGCCAACTTTTAAGTTGGCATGTTTTAGAAAAGAAGAGCGGATCGCGGGGTCCTGTTAGTTACCCCGCGATAACGCCACTTGGGCATCGCGGCGTAAGCGCCCCTTCTTTTCGCGACGGCGCGATACCCAGGTGTTCGTTCCAAAGATTAAAAACAGGGGTTCGCACAGAGGGCGTGGAGAAAAAACTGGCAAGGGACAAGGCTCTTCAAAAAAAAGGAGCCGCACAAAAGTGCGGCTCCTCCAAGGCACTTCAATCGTTTTTATTGCCAGAGGCTCATCTGTTTGCCTTCGACCGCATCATTATCAAAGACTTTAACAAGGTGGCTGGGATTTGGAGGCGAGTCTATTTTTCCATCCGTACCAACCGAGAAATTTTCATTTTGCTCTACAGGAGGATCCCATTCTTTATCGTTCGTTTTAATCTTACCTCCTTCCCCACAGACCCAACAAATCCCACCGCCATCCACTGCTGCAGAATTCCCACTAATCTCGACGTTTTCAGCGTTGAATTCGCCGTTCGGCAAGACAGCCACGCCGCCGCCAGAAGCCGTTGATTCGCCTTCCGCTTCCGCGGTGTTCCCCGTGATCGTCGTGCCTGCGTAAGCGTTGAAGATTCCTTCTTCTGCATAAAAGATCCCGACAGCCACGCCACCGCCATAGGCCCAGGCACCATCGCCTTTCGCTTCCGCAGTGTTATCCGCAATCTTCGTGCCATAAGCATTAAAGATTCCGTTTCCCGATTCATCGCCCGTGACAGCCACGCCGCCGCCATAGGCATTTTCTTCGCCTTCCACTCTGTTCTCCGTGATCTCCGTGCCTTCGTAAGCGTTGAAGGTACCTTGCCAGACATCCACGCCGCCGCCATAGGCATCTTCTTCGCCTTCCACTTTGTTCTCCGTGATCTTCGTGCCTTCGTAAGCATTGAATGCGCCGTAAAGGAGGACAGTCACGCCGCCGCCAGATGCCGTTTCGCCTATTACGGTGTTGCTCTTAATCGTTGTTTCCGTGGCGTTGAAGGTGCCGCCTAAGAGGACAGCCACGCCGCCGCCATAGACGGGAGGTCCAATAACCGCGGTGTTCGACGCTATCGCCGTGTCGAAAGTGCTAAGAATCACGCTCACTCCGCCACCCGTTTTTGCTTTATTATCAGTAATCGTCGCGTTGATGGTCGTGACGGTACTACTTCCTCTGATGAGTATCCCGCCGCCGCTAGCTAGAGTATCATCGGTCGCATCACCGCCCTTGATGATCGCGCCGCGGATGGTCACCGAAGCACCGTTAGTGATGTGGAAAACTCGGTTGTTCCCTCGTTTGGAACCTGGGGCGCTTCTCCCACCACCCATATCTATAGTAAAGGGATTGTTTGGATCCGAAGAGCGGATCGTGACCTCTTTCCCATCGATGGTGATTTCAGGCTCTTCTTTCAATTCCATTCCGCCGTCCACTACGATGCGGTCTCCATTTACCGCTTCGGCGACCGCCTCGCTGAGTTTGTCATATTCTCCTTTAAAGTCTCCTGAAGAGTCATATCGCTTGATAGATTTTCCTGTGGTCCCTCCTGCACGCGTCTTGAACGTCCACACGTCGCTTGTCTCTGTCTGATTGTCCGATTGTACCGCCTTCACATACCACGTGTATGTGGCGTCGGGGTCGAGGTCGGTCAAGCTAAGAATTTATAAGTCGTTTCGGCGGGTGCGTTGGGGTATTCCTCTCCCTGTTTTCTATGAAAGACCTGGTACGATAAACTCACCGCGCGTTCGCCCGCGTTCGTTTGAGCGCCCGGCGCCGCTTCCCATTCCAGCCTC
>MWEM01000089.1 GCA_002071085.1 Thermotogota bacterium ADurb.Bin062
CATCTTGTGGGTCAGGTCCGAGAGGAGTTCGAGGATTTGCGCCTGTATCGTCACGTCGAGCGCGGAGGTGGGTTCATCGGCGATGAGGAGTTTCGGCTGCGTCGCCAACGCCATCGCGATCATCACACGCTGGGCCATGCCGCCGCTGAGTTCGTGCGGGTACATGTTCTTCACTCGCGCGGCGTCCATGCCCACGTACCCGAGTATCTTCTCGACCTCCGCCTCCGCGGTGGCGGGCGTCGCCTTTTTCGCGTTGAGAAGAGTTTCTTTGATCTGGAAGCCCGATTTGAACACCGGGTTCAGAGAGGATTTCGGCTCTTGAAAGATCATCGAGATCTCCCGACCGCGCACTTTGGTCATCTCGTCTTCGGAGAGGGCGAGCAGGTTCCGGGTTTCAAACCAGACCTCGCCGTGGGTGATCTTCCCGGGCTCTTCGATCAGCCGCATCACCGATTGGGCGGTCACGGACTTGCCGCACCCGGTCTCTCCCACGATGCCCAGGCGTTCGCGTTTGTCCATCCAGAGGTTCACCCCGTTGAGCGCCTTGATCACGCCGCGGTAGGTGTGGAAGGTGACGCGTAGTTCGCGTATGTCCAATAGGTTCCCGCGTAGGTCCATCGCTTACCTCCTCAGCCTCGGGTCGAGCATGTCGCGTATGCCGTCTCCGAGCAGGTTGAATCCGAGAACGACGAAGACGATCGCGAATCCCGGGAAGGTGGAGATCCACCATTGGTCGACGAGAAAGTTGCGCCCGACGCTCACCATCGCGCCCCATTCCGGCGTCGGGGGTTGGACGCCCAAACCTAAAAATCCCAAGCCGGCGGCCGTCAGGATGATCGTGCCCATCCGGAGCGTCAGCTGCACGATGACCGGGGAGACGCACATCGGGAGGACGTGGAGGAAGAGGATGCGTCCCGTTCCGGCGCCTACGGAGCGGATGGCCTCGATGTAGGGCTGCTCTTTCACCTTCATCGCCTCCGCCCGCGCGAGTCGCGCGTAGGTGGTCCAGTTCACGAGCGAGATCGCGATGATGGTGTTGGTGAAGTTGGGCCCCATCATCGCCGCGAAGGCCATCGCCAGCACGAGGCTGGGGAAGGCGAGGAACATGTCGGTGATGCGCATGATGATGTCGTCGATCAGTCCGCCGAAGTATCCGGCGATGATGCCGACCGTCGTGCCGAGTATGCCGCTGATCGCGGAGACGAGGAAGATGATCCACAAAGCCATTCGTGAACCGTGGATCACACGGCTGAAGATGTCGCGGCCGAACTGGTCGGTGCCGAAGAGGTGTTCTCGCGAGGGCCCCTGGAGTCGCGCGGGGAAGTTTTGCTCGATCGGGTCGTAGGGCGCGAAGAGCGGCCCGAAGAAGGCGACCAGTAGGAAGATGACGATCAGGATGAACCCGACCATCGTCAGCTTGCTCTTTCGGAAGAGAAAGAGCGTGTGTTTGAGGTCGTCTATATAAGGTTTGTTTCTTTCCAAGAAGCTCAATGAGGTTTTTTCCGTTGCCACAGCATCACGTCCTCATCCTGGGGTCTAACAGCGCGTAGAGTATGTCGACCGTGAGGTTCGCCAGCGAGTAGATGAAGGCGATGTAGATCGTGCCGCCCATCACCGCCGGATAGTCTAAGGAGAGTAGCCCGGCCGTGATGTATCGCCCCAGTCCCGGCCAGGAAAAGACCGTTTCGGTGAGCACCGCCCCCTCCAACAAGCCGCCGAAGACGAGCCCGATGATGGTGATCGTCGGGATCAGGGCGTTGCGCAGCGCGTGCCTGTATATCACGAGCCGCTTTTTGAGCCCCTTCGCCTTCGCCGTCCGGATGTATTCTTGCCCGAGTACCTCCAGCATGCTGGAGCGCGTGATCCGAGCGATGGACGCGGTGGAATTGTACCCAAGGACGAAGGCCGGCATGAGGATGTGGATCAGCGCGTCTCGGAAGGCCTCCCAGTTCCCTGTGAACAGCGAGTCGAACAGGTACATCCCGGTGATCCGTCGGGGTGGATCCACGAAGAAGTCGAGCCGACCGCCCCCGGGGAGCCAATCGAGTTTGTAGTAGAAGATGAGGATGAGGATCAGCCCGATCCAGAAGACCGGCATCGAGACGCCGAGTATGGAGAAGACACGGGATACGTTGTCGATCAACCGGTTCCGGTATACAGCGGACAGGATGCCCAGCAGCACCCCCAGTACGATGGAGATGACGATGGCGACCAGGGCGAGTTCGATCGTTGCCGGGAAGTAGAGGCCGATGTCTTTCATCACCGGATTGTTGGTCTTGATGGAGATGCCGAAGTCTCCCACGACTGCCCCTTTAAGGAAGGAAAAGAACTGTTCGATGAGCGGGCGGTCGTACCCGAGTTGCGCCCGGAGCTTGTCGATTTTTTCGGGAGGAGCGTTCCCCCCCAGAATCGCCCCCACGGGGTCGGCCGGTATGACGTGCGCGATGTAGAAGACGATGCACGCCACGCCAAAGAGGACCAACGCGATGAGGAGGATTCTCTTTATCAGATATTTCCATATGTTCAAAACGGTTCCCCCTGATTGGATGATAAGGTTTCCTTATGTTAGAAAAACCCCCCTTTTCCCAAATAGTGCCTAACGGGTCGAAAGGGGGGTTCCGATAAGGCGATTGAGAACTGTTTCTTATTTGTACAGTTTGGTGAAATCGAAGAGCATTCCGTAGCCGATCGCGGCCTGCTCAAATCCTTTGAGCTCGTTGCGTACCGGCCAGGTCTCTACGGTCTGGTAGAGCATCGCGAAGGGACCATTCAGGAACCAGTAGTCGGTCAGGATCTTGTACATCAGTTCGCGTCGGACGGGATCCTTTTCGAACTGCGCCTCGATGGTGAGATTCGCGGCGAATTCGTCTTCCCAAGCGTTTCTCCAGGCGAGTTGATTCGCCTTGTAGTTCGCGTGGGCGTGGGCGAGGTTGTCCGCGTCGGGGTAGTCGTTCCCCCAACCGGCGATGACCATCTGCTGGCCGCGTTCGCGGTATTTGGTGTACATCTGAGAAGCCTGGACGATCACGATGTTGGCCTTGATTCCGACTTTCGCGAGGTCGGCTTGGATTTTCTCAGCTTGGGCCGGTCTCGGGTTCGCGGTGCTGGTCATCAGCTCGACCTCGAATCCGTTCGGGTAACCGGCTTCGGCGAGCAGCTTCTTCGCCTTCGGGATGTCTTGGTAGAATGGGTTGTCGGCGACATAGCCGAAGTATCCCTTGCTGACGAACCCTTGCACCTTCAACGCGTTGCCGTCGAGGAGGATGTCGATGATCTCGTCGTAGTTGATCGAGTACTTCACGGCGAGGCGTACCTTCGGGTCTTTTAGCGGACCCCAGGAGGCGTTCATCGCGAGGTATTCGTTCCCGTGGCCGGGGACTCGGACGATCCGGAGCTCTTTGTTCGCGGCCATCTCTTTCAACATCGTGCCGGTGACGTTCCAGGCGACGTCGGCGTCGCCCTTTTCGACCATCAGGCGCTGGTTCGCGGCCTCCGGAACGTCTCGGACGACGATTCTGCGGATCTTCGGTTGGCCCTCCACGTAGTAGGGGTTCGCCACGAGCACGATCTGGTTGTTTCGCTCCCATTTCTGGAGCACGTAGGCGCCCGCGCCGGCGGAGTTGTCGTCCAGCCATTTCTGTCCGAGGTCGTCACCGGACATATGGGGCTCGACTTGCTTCCGGTTGACCACGGAGGCGAATTGGTTCGTCAGGATGCCGAGGATGATGTTGGACGCGTAGGGCTTGTCAAATTTCATCGTGAAGGTGTAGTCGTCGATCAGTTTTACGGTTTGATCCACATTGTCTTCGGTGATCCCGACGCTCTCGATGAGCCACTTCGAAGAAGAGGTCAATTTCATCGAGCGCTTGATGGACCAGACGGCGTCGTTCGCGTTCAACGGGTCTCCGTTGGCGAACTTGAGTCCTTTGCGCATCGTGAAGGTGTAGGTCATAGCGTCTTCGGAGATCTCCCACTTTTCGGCCAGGCGCGGGACGGGGACGAGCGTGTCGCCGTGAGCTTCCAGCTCGACGATCTTCGCGTACAGGGCGTCGACGATCTTGCCCGGGAGCACTTCATAGACCATGCCGGGGTCCATCGTGATGAAAATCCCGGTGTCGGCCGCGATCACGACGGTGTCATTGGGTACGTTCGTCTTCGCGAAGCCGAAAGAGAATAGCAGTAACCCAAGGCAGAGAATGGCGAAAAACTTGGTGAACCTTCTGTTCATACGTGCACCTCCCAATAATCTCTGGTTCGATGGAGACTGGTAGTGTTAAAGACGGCGAATAGAAAAGAAGAGACGAATACCCGCCTCTTCACACATAGAAAAGAAATGACAAGAAACCAAGATGAACCGGTGTTGCTTGGTGGAAAACGTGGTTCTGTAAACTTCTGACGATGGTACTGGCGTCTGACTTATACAGACTCGTACTGGCGTGACTCTAACGATGGCGTTTGGCGACGCTCGGTGTACGGCGTGCGGCAGGGCGAGAATCACACTACGGCGTTTACGCCCGGAACACGCTGTCTGGTGGCCTTTGACGGTTGCATTCTGCGGCGTTCGGGTGAAACGGCTGTTACGAGGACTCGTATCACTCTACGACGTTCGTGCCCGAAAGGCGCCCTCTGGTACAAGCTGTTAACGGGGTTATAGGACCTTTTCTTTCAGTTCTTTACCGGGAACGAACTTCGGCGTTTTCTTCGCGGGGATTTTCATTTTTTTCATAGTCTTCGGATTCACGCCAGTGCGCGCCTTGCGTTGCGAGACTTTGAAGGTCCCAAACCCGATGAGTTTGACCTCACCGCCCTGAGCCAATTCGTCTTCGACGACCTTAACGAAAGCGTTGACCATCTTTTCGGACACTTTTTGCGTTTCCCCTGTTCTTTCGGCTAATTTCGCAACGAGCTCTTTCTTGTTCATAGGCTCCCCCTCCTAGTAATGAAGTTGTGTTATTTATCGCGATATTTGGGCTTATCCTACGTAGGGTGAATCGGCTCTGGGTTAGACGGTATCAGTTATTATAGCACATCCTTTTGCAAAAAAAAGCCCCTTCAACTGAGGGGCTAACTTTCTGGGAGCGACTGGGAACGCTGAACTTTTAAGTTGGCATAGCTTTACAAAACCAAAAGATGGTTTCGCACAGAGAACACAGAGAGCACGGAGTAAACAGGCATCGCGGCGTAAGCGCCCCTTCTTCTCGCGACGGCGCGATACGCATTTGTACACGTCTTAAAAAACAGGGTTCGCACAGAGAACACAGAGGACACAGAGAGAACACAAAGGAAAAAAAGCTTGGATTAAAAACAAAAAATCGAGCTCGCAC
>MWEM01000090.1 GCA_002071085.1 Thermotogota bacterium ADurb.Bin062
ATCACTTACCCCGCGATAACCTCGTAGGCATCGCGACGTAAGCGACCCTTCTTTTTTGCCTTTTGGAAGAAAGAGAAAAAACCTGCAGAACTAAAGTTCGGCGTTCCCAGGCTCTCCCAGGGAGTTTCTCCGTGTTCTCTCTGTGCTCTCTGTGTACTCTGTGCGAAAATTCTTTGATTGCGCTCCTTCTACCCCTCTTCACCCTTAAGCACATATACCCCATTCGATACCAGTATGTTTTTCGCGGAAGCCGTGTACCCGTTTTGAGAGTAAGTTGCGAATAAGGTTTTTGGACTTTTATCGTTGATTATGTTTTTGATCTCTATCCAGCGGTCCGCTTCTCGCTTTCCGTACTTGCCTTTCGTGTCTTTCACGTCGATCCACATTTCGACGTTGCCTTTCACGATCAGGTCGATCTCTCGGTCCAGTAACCCGATTTTGACCGTTTCTCGCTCTAAGATCGTTTTCGGTTTGATGGTGAGATCGATCCCGTTTTCCGCGAGGTCTTTCAGGTTGAACGGTTTCTTGATCCGTTCTCGTACGAGGTATTCTCGGAACTTACCCTTTTCGTAGCTCGTCCTTCCCATCTCTTGACGCAGCTCCTTTTTTATGTCGGGGACAAAGTAGTCGATCTCTTTTTGATAGAGGCGTCGAAATACGAGTTCGTAGGTTTTATCTTTCGCAATCTTGTAATCGAAGTTCGTTTGACCTTGCGAGATCAGGTCTGCTTTGATCAATTGGAGCAGCTTCGTTTCCAGTTCGGAGTCGGTCATATCGAGCTTGAGGTCTTTGATCATTTGCGCTCGGGTGCGTTCTTCTCCGGCCTGAAACAGATACAGCAAGAGCCTCTTCGCGTTTCTTTTGTTCACTTCCAAAAAGATTTTCGCGATATATTCCATCCAAGTGCCGTAGATTTCTCCTTGAGTAATCTCCTGTGTGTACGTCGCGATGATGTTGTCTTCGTTCGTGTAGTCTTTTGTATCGTTGTGCTCGCTCTGCATCAGCGCGCGGATATACAGCGGGTCCCCTTGCGTCAGATTCCATATCTTTTCTTCCGCCTGTTCATTGATTTTGGTCTGAGATACGTAAGCGTATCGTCGGATCGCTTCTTTTGCCTCCTCTTCCGGGAGGTTCCCGAGCGTTCGTTTTTTGAACCGGGCGGTAAGGTTTTGTATGATCTTCATCAACCCGTGGACTTCACTCCCTGAAATGATGAGTGGCGCCTCTTTCTTTTCCGCGAGGTCACGGTAAGTCCCGCTCAGCGAGTCGATCGTATTCCTTCGCTCATCAACGATATAGGTGTTGATATTTTGAAATTCGTCTATGATTTGGACGATTTTTATCTTTTTAACTGTCGCCAACGCTGCGGGCAACCTGCTGGCTGTGTTCCACATCCCATCCCAATCGTCTTCTTTCTTTTTTATCGCCATCGTTTCGTACGCATCCGTTAAATACTTATCGCCTTTTACAAGTGGAGCTAACTTTTCAAAGCCGATCGGATAGGAAAGATACTCTTCCTTCCTATCTCGAAAAGATAGGAATTGCCACATAAATTGGGTAAAGAAATCCTCCGCGAACCCAGACAACGTGACGGGTTTATCTTGAATGACATAATAGAACGGAATAACCTTGCTTTCCGAACAGCTCCATAGGATATTGAACAACCGCTGCAGAAACGCCGTCTTCCCTTTCTTTCGCCTGGCGACGATCGCTTGGCTTTGAGCCATATTTTTGACGAGGTATCGGTACCAATCTCCCAGATAGTAATCGAACTCCTTCTTACGGCCGACGAAGAGCTCGATGTTTCCTATTTGCTCCGGTAAGGCATAGATTATCTTTTCCGGCATCGTGAACATCGCTTTCACCCCGCTTCGTTTCAGTTTGGAAAGATTATAGCATAGAGCGTAAGGCTGGGAGCGCCATGGGGAAGGAAAAAAGGGTTCGCACAGAGGGCAAAGGAAGGTTTTCTGGGGACTCCAACTTTTAAGTTGGTATGCCTTGAAAAAAAGGGGGTCACACGGAGGGCACAGAGGGCACAAAGGAGGGATTACTGAGAGCACCTGGTGGCGCCGACTTCCCTGCCGGCGTGTGTTCTGGGAACGACAACTATTATGTTGGCAGGTCATAAAAAACAGGGGTCACACAGAGACCACGGAGGGCACTGAGGACACAAAGGAGAGAGATTTTTACGAGAGTCAACATCTGGTTATTGTTTTCTCTGTGTACTCCGTGTTCTCTGTGCGAAACTTCTTTTGTTTTTCCAAAAAACGTGTCGAACTAAAGTTCGGCGTTCCCAGGGGGTTCCCAGGGCAGTTCTCTGTGTTCTCTCTGTGCGAAACTTCTTTTGGTTTTGGAAAAACGTGCCGAACTAAACTTCAGCGTTCCCAGGTGATCGCACGGTGTTTTCTATGCGAAACTTCTTTTGGTGTACCGGAACGTTTTTTACGAACCCTTCGGGTCGACGGGGCGTCCGCGCCAAAGGAAGTCTTTTTTCAGCGACCGGCGCACCGAAATGAAAGAGACGTACACGGAGAAAAAGAAGGTGAGCGGAAGAAGTAAGACAGTGTACGCCGGGAAACCGTATTTGAGGTCGACCACGAGCCAGGTGCCGGTCATAATCGCGAGGGTGACCAAGCTCAGCGCCAACTGCGTGAGGGTGCGACTGAAAAAGAGGAGGAGCCAAGGAAACAGGGTGATGAGAAACAGGATGAACATTATGAAGACCACCAGCGATATCTTGCCGTAGAGCGAATGGTAGAGGCTGCGCGCCACGCCTTCGATCGTCGCTTTCCCGTTGTCATACATCTTACAGGAAACGATATAGGTCACGTCTAACATCTCCGTTTTTCCGCCATACTTCGGAATGATTTTGTTTAGCGCGGCGTCATCCACCCATTGGTCCTTTATCGCCTCGTGGCCACCAAATTTCAGGTAAAAGCGTTTGTCGTACGCGACCAGCGCTCCGTGTATGGCCGTTCTCACGAAGCGAAAATTCCCGATTTTGAAGAGCGGCATTGAAGCGAGGGGGAGGTAGGGCGCGACCGGAAGCAAGATGAGATCGATTATCGAGCTCGGGATTTGTTTTGGACAGCCAGAAACGACCTCCGCCTTCGTGCGGTTAAAGACTTCATTAATCTTCCACAGGGCGTCGTGCGCCAGCAAGGCGTCGGCGTCAATGAACAAGAAAAACGGCGCGGTGGCTTTCAGCGAAAGCTGGTGGCACGCCCAGTTCTTTCCCGCCCAACCGGTAGGTTTCTGAGGGGCGCGGAAAACCTTCAATCGGGGGTCACCGATAGACGACACGATCTCATAGGTGTCGTCCGTGGACCCATCGTCCATTACGATCACCTCGTAGTTCGGGTAGTCGTTTTTAAGCGCCGCGCGAACACACGCCTCGATGTTGCTCTCTTCATTTCTGGCGGGTATGAGGATGGAGAAGGCGCGAACCGGCTCCCGCCGATCTTTTTCCGCAAGCCGCAACACCCGATTGAACCGGGTGTAGGTCAGCAGATTCAACGTGAAATAACATAAGAACCCGATCGAAACCCAGAAAAAAACCCAATGGACCATCCCCACAGCCCCTTTCCTTATAACAGCTTCTTTAAAGCTGATTCTACCTTTTTGGAACGGGCAAGTCAACAAAGCGAGCGCTATCGGAACGCCGAACTATAGTGCGGCACGGGTTTTGGGGTTCGCACAGAGGCCACAGAGGGCACGGAGGTGGTAGGCGTTCCCAGGGCGTTCCCAAGCGCAGCATCGCGGCGTAAGCGCTTCTTCTTTTCGCGACGGCGCGATACGCTTTTGTGAAAGGCAAAAGCCGGATCGCGCGAGTTCGTAGGCTTCCGAAGTCAGCCCGTTGGTTACCCCGCGATAACCTATGAAATTCGGCGTTCCCAGGGAGTTTCTCTGTGTACTCCGTGTTCTTCGTGCGAAACTTCTTTTGTTTTTCCAATAAACATGCCGAACTAAAGTTCGGTGTTCCCAGGGCGTTCCCAAGCGCGGCATCGCGGCGTAAGCGGTTCTTCTTTTCGCGACGGCGCGATACCCTTTTTCTGAGGACATAGAGCGGATCGCGGGGTCCTGTTAGTTACCCCGCGATGACCTATGAAGTTCGGCGTTCCCAGGGCGTTTCTCCGTGTTCTCTCTGTGTACTCCGTGTTCTCTGTGCGAAACTTCTTTTGTTTTTCAAAGGACATGCCGAACTAAAGTTCGGTGTTCCCGGGCGCTAGCGGGGCGAAGGTCGCTCGTCGGTAATGGGGCGGCCTTTCCAGGTCATGTTCTTTTTTCTCGAGCCTTGAATCGATTTATATGCGGTATACGCCACGGTGAAAAACATCAGCGGGAGGAGGAACGCGCTGTACCAAGGGAAGCCGTATTTGCGATTGGATACCCACACGATACCTGTGATGACTCCTATCGCCCAGAGGCTGAGAGCCAGTTGTTCGACCGAGCGGCTGAAGATCAAGAGGAGAAACGGCACGATTGTCGCGAGGAAGAGCATCGCCATCAAGAATATGATCAGGGGGACCATTCCGAAGAGCTCGTGATAGAGGCTGCGCGCGAACCCTTCGATCGTATCTTTCGGCGATGTATACATCCGGCAGGAGACGATTTTCGTCATATCCAGCATTTCGGTTTTTGAGCGGCGCTTGACGAGTACTTTGTTGAGGGCGGCGTCGTCCACCCATTGGCCTTTAATCGTTTCGTATCCGCCCGTTTTTTGGTAAAAGTCTTTGCGTATGACGATGAAAGCCCCGTGGATAGCGCTTCTCACGAAACGGAAGTCACCAATTTTGAATAAAGGCAGGGTGGCCATCGGGAGGAGGGGCATGATCGGGAGCAGTACGCGGTCGAGGAAGGACGTGGGAATCTGCTTAGGGCATCCGGAGAGGACGTCCGCGTCGGTCAGCGTGAAGAGGGCGTTGATCCGCCACAACGCGTCCGGGGTCAATCGGGTGTCCGCGTCCATAAAGAGGAGGATTGGATGCCTTGCTTCCAGGGAGAGCTGATGGCAAGCCCAATTCTTCCCCACCCAGCCGGCCGGTTTTTCCGGGGCGCGCACAACGCGGAGCCGTGGGTCATTGACCCCTTTTGCGATCTGAGAGGTGGAGTCGGTGGAGCCGTCGTCCATCAGGATCACCTCGAAAGACGGGTATTTGTTGTGCAAAATAGAGCGTAGGCAGTCTCCGATATTGTGCTCCTCATTTCGGGCGGGAATGAGGACAGAAATGTGGCGCACGGGCTCGGCGCGCTCTTTTCCG
>MWEM01000091.1 GCA_002071085.1 Thermotogota bacterium ADurb.Bin062
AATAGCTTTTTTCAAAGACCCTTCCATCGTTTCGACCCCTTCGATCCTGTCCGCAAACTGCGTGGACACTCCCCACTTCTCTTTCCCTTGGTACAGCACTATCGGTAAGATCAGCGGTAGTCGTCTGTTCTTTTGTTTCTTTATTTCTTTGTCCCATATCGCAGACATATACCTGAGCAGCTGTACACCTACGTTATAGTCGCTATAGCTCTTGTGTTCCAGTAGAATGTAGACATAGGCTTCTCGGTTTCGTATGTTCGCCCGAAACAATAAATCCGCGTAGAATTCCTTCAGGTCTTGTTCTATGAAGCTGTCCTTTTCCGCCTGTATCGTGCCGACATCGATAGTCTGTAAGACATCAGGGGGAAGATAGGTCTCTAAGAACGCTTGGGTATTTGCGACATCCCCCAGCACTTCTTTGAAAAACCTATCGTGGGGGTTATTCAGTCTATCCATCGTTTTCCTCCCTACGGGAAATCATTTCAGGGGTATTATACACTAATAAAGAGGGGGAATGCGGATCGTGGGCTTACGAAGTCAGCCCGTTGGTTACCCCGCAATAACACACACGAGCTTCGCGGCGTAAGCGCTCCTTCTTTTCGCGACGGCGCGATACCCCGATATCCTTGCGGTGTAAAAAAACAAAAGGGGGATCGCGGGGTCCCTTCGGTTACCCCGCGATTACCCCTTAGCGCGATACCCCTACACGGGCATCGCGGCGTAAGCGCTTCTTCTTTCCGCGACGGCCCGATGCCCCGGTTTTCGTTCCAAAGATTAAAAACAGGGTTCGCACAGAGGACAGGAAGAGCCCTTCTGGGAACGCCAACTTTTAAGTTGGCATGGCTTTACAAAACCAAAAGATGGGTTCGCACAGAGAACACGGAGAACACTGAGGAAAAACTGGCAAGGGACAGGGCTTCCCTGGAAAAAAACGTGCCGAACTGAAGTTCGGCGTTCCCAGAAAAGCAAGTTTTGGCATATTAGCGCACCCTTTATATTTGTTATGCTTTCACATAAAAACGCTGTGTAGTCACTTTTGAACCATCGCTTGAAAGTGGTTTTTGATGATTTGCGGTTCGTCAGCAAGTTGCCAGCAAATTAGAATTTTTCTATATATGGTGCAGTAGAGTTTCAAAAGCGAGTATATATAGTGTTTTCTCGTAGCTTTGCGCCGCATCGCGATTGCTATAGCAAGTTACCGGCAAATTAAATCAAGCCCAGATGGGAATGTATTTCATGTATCTTGGTGCAGTTGCCGGATCAAGAGGCTTAATGAACTTGCGCGCAACAGCTTCTTTTATCAATTGCGATATGCTGGCAGCCGATGATTCTTTTAGTCCGAACCGTTCTCTTAAGGAGCTATTCGTTAATTGCTCACCTTGCACTTGCTTGATACAGGCGTGAAGATAACACGCCCAAAGTTTGTCTTCTAAAGCAATATTGGTAAACGGCACCTCAGAAAAAAGAGTTACTCTCGTGCTATCCTCGAATAGCTCGATTTTTGGCGCCGGTAGTTGCTCCAGTTCACAGGTAATCGCAATTTTGTCCCACCCTGTACCGAGCTCCTCGCACATTTTTAAACGCCTCATAAGCGCTGCAAGTTTTTCGTTTCTGGATTTTGGCGGATTATCTATAATGCGTTTAATATCAACCAACGGTATGCCCGAGTTTGTAATCTCTATCCTGTTTTCAAACATTTCAACGACAGGCCCGGTTCCGGTAATAGAAAAGTCTTGGTGAATCAGGGCATTTGCCACCGCTTCTCTGATAGCTAAAATCGGATACGCAGATTTTTTCTCTCTTAATGCAACGGTTATGAGTTCTTTCGTTGGAATCAAAGCCTCAATGAATTTCATAAGACCCTCAAAGCCGACCACATATCCTTTCCTACCCACATCTTCTTTCAACATGTTCAAACGGTTATTACCACTATATTGAACAACACGGATTGCCTTTCGAGAAATTTTAGGGAAATCAGAGAGCCTCTTGGCTAACAATATTGCGCCTAAATTTGTTATTGCATAAAGGGAGTTGTCCTGTTTTGCAATTATTTCTTCTTCAATCATATAGTGACAAATCCCGGCTGCTTCTGTTGGCTGAGGAATGCCCTTTATGTCAAAATATGTGGAGTAATCTATCATACGTAACGCATCAAACAATTCCATATCTTGCTTCGCGTATCGTTCTTCAAATTTCGAGTTGCGAATCCTGTCCCATAGCTGAGACTGCAACGCCGGAAACTCATTCAATTTTTTCGTGTAGCTCCCAACTCTGATATAGTCAACCTTTTCAAAAGTGACCGTTTGATTGGCTGCTTTATGTATTATGAGCACACCCACGTTATTATCATTCATTGGTACGGTGTGAAATTCAAAATCAGCATTTTTCGACAACAAGGAACGAAGCCAGTTTTCAAGCTCCTGATTGCCTTTCTTTAGGGTTTGCAAATTATAATCCGTTCCAACAATCTCATGAGTGGTGTCGTCAATTCCCCAAAGCATATACGCACAGCTTTTTTCGTGAAGTGCCGCGCTGTTAGCAAGGGCGCTGATGTCCTGCCCAATCATCCTCGGTTCGTAGTTATTATTTTTGAATTCGACCCATTGCGTTTCATTCGGCAGTTTTCGCAGTTCGTTAATCAATCTATCGAGATTTCCCATCATCGTCACCTCACTCCATCGGCTTTATCGTGGCTTCGATAAAGTCAATTTCATCCTAAGTCAAGTCGTACTTCTCGTATAGCTCCGCATCCGTCCAGGGCTTCGAGAAGTTTTGCTTGGGGCACCCTGTGATATTTTACAGGCCGAAACAAGAATACGGAAGAATTCGGTTTTCAAGTAGGTACTGAAATTTTCTGCTTCAGTATGGCTATCAAACGCTGCATAAAGGAATGTTTGCGAGCAGACTGATTTTTAGGGCAATACTCCCGCTTTCCAATTATATGAGGATCAATGCCGGAACCACCAGCTTTCGGAATGAACACCTTATCTCTGCCGATGTCCATAACGTTCTATGTTATTTTACTTCTGTCGATAAATGCGATTTTTCGCTCCATCTTTTCAAGATAGATTAGCTTCGTCTCATGCCCCTTGCCCTCTGTCGGGTATACTGTAATCGGGTTTTTCTTGCTTGATTGCGGGTTCGTCGGAATACCAAAAGGCGTATCCGTCGAAATGAGGGTTGAGACTGTTTCTTCAGAGGGGAAGATAGGTCTCTAAGAACGCTTGGGTATTTGCGACATCCCCCAGCACTTCTTTGAAAAACCTATCGTGGGGGTTATTCAGTCTATCCATCGTTTTCCTCCCTACGGGAAATCATTTCAGGGGTATTATACACTAATAAAGAGGAGGAATGCGGATCGTGGGCTTACGAAGTCAGCCCGCTGGTTACCCCGCGATTACTCGCGCGGGCATCGCGGCGTAAGCGCTCCTTCTTTTCGCGACGGCGCGATACCCCGATATCCTTGCGGCGTAAAAAATAAAAGGGGGATCGCGGGGTCCCTTCGGTTACCCCGCGATTACCCCTTGGCGCGATACCCCGATATCCTTGCGGCGTAAAAAATAAAAGGGGGATCGCGGGGTCCCTTCGGTTACCCCGCGATTACCCCTTGGCGCGATACCCGGACAGCATCGCAACTAAAATTAAGATCGAATCGCAGAGCTTCGTCAGTATCGCGGGGTCCCTTTGGTTACCCCGCGATGACCCCAAGCGGACTTCGCGACGTAACGATTAAGGCTTCACAGGGCACTCTCAACGGCGTTCACAAGGTGCTCTCTGTTTGACCCCCAAAACTTCTCACATCGGAAGATGCCTTTTCAGTTCCTCTTCGCTCCGCATATCTATCAGGTCCAAGCCCAAGGTATCGAGTTGGTCTATCGTGAGCGCTTTAAGCTTTTCGAAGTACCTTGAAGGTATTTGTGGGAATTTTTTGGTGATCTGTTTCCAAAGAAGTTCTTCCCGGCCTTCTTCCCGCCCTTCTTTTCTGCCTTTTACTAATCCCTTTTCCATTCCTTCTTGCTTAAGCCATTCCGCTATCGTTTGCATCCTTTCACTCCTTTCTACCGATACCGTTCGCGTCAGTTGTATCAGTCTCAAGAAATCCTCTCGTACGGTCAAATAGTAGATATAGTGGATAAAAGTCTCGTAAAGCTGTTCGCTTATCTCTGTTTCTTCCCCGTGACGAAGACGGTGGTGATTCTGACGTACGCTTCATTGAACTTTTCGGGGTCTTTGATCGAGGCCATCCTGATCGTTTCCAGATACAGGCGTAGATCGTCCGGCCCTTTGATCTCCTCTCCACTATTTGACGAAAAATCGTATAGGTAATACTCGAAGTGAGGAATAGCTTTTTTCAAAGACCCTTCCATCGTTTCGACCCCTTCGATCCTGTCCGCAAACTGCGTGGAAGCTCCCCACTTCTCTTTCCCTTGGTACAGTACTATCGGTAAGATCAGCGGTAGTCGCCTGTTCTTTTGTTTCTTTATTTCTTTGTCCCATATCGCGGACATATACCTGAGCAGTTGTACACCTATGTTATAGTCGCTATAGCTCTTGTGCTCAAGTAGAATGTACACGTAAGCTTCTCGGTTTCGTATGTTCGCCCGAAACAATAAATCCGCGTAGAACTCCTTTAGGTCTTGTTCTATGAAGCTGTCCTTTTCCGCTTGTATCGTGCTGACATCGATAGTCTGTAAGACTTCAGGGGGAGATAGGTCTCTAAGAACGCTTGGGTGTTTGCGACATTCCCCAGTACTTCTTTGAAAAACCTGTCGTGGGGGTTATAAAACTTCTCCATCATTGGCCTCCCTACGGGAAATCATTTCAGAGGTATTATACACTAATAAAGAGGGGGAATGTGGTCTTTCGGGAGTGGAAAACAAGAAAAGAAAGTTTCGCACAGAGGACACGGAGGGCCCTTCTGGGAACGCCAGCTTTTAAGTTGGCATGGCTTTACAAAAACAAACGATGGTTTCGCACAGAGAACACGGAGGGCACAGAGAGAACACAAAGAAAAAAAGCTGGATTAAAAACAAAAAATCGAGTTCGCACAGAGAGCAGGGAA
>MWEM01000092.1 GCA_002071085.1 Thermotogota bacterium ADurb.Bin062
CGGGTCAGAACCCGTTTTCCAGATGTGGAGGTGGGCATTTACCACTCGGCGTTGAAACCGGCCCAGCGACAGCGAGAGTGGCAAAAGGCCGTCATAGGCGAAACGAAGATTTTTTTGGGCACACGGAGCGCGCTTTGGGTCCCGATGCCGAATTTGGGACTCATCATCGTGGATGAAGAACACGACACGAGTTATGCGCAGGAAGACGCCCAACCCTACTATGACACGAAACGGGTCGTTCGATGGCTCAGCGAGCTGGGTGGCATACCGGTCGTCTACGGGTCCGCCACCCCGCGGATCGAGACATTTTACGAGGCTCAAGAACTACGGCAAACGCGGTTACATACATTACCCGAACGCCCCCTCGGTATTTCCCTTCCGCACGTCCGTTTGATCGATATGATACACGCCGAGAGAGTGAACGCGTTCTTTTCAAAAGAGCTCGTGCAGAGTATGGATGAAGTTTTGTCCCGCGGGAAACAGGTTTTTTTATTGGCAAACCGAAAAGGGTTCGCGCCCTTTTTGATCTGCTCGATGTGCGGTTTCGTCGCCAAATGCGTGCAATGCGACGTCTCCTTGACCTACCATCAAGCGACCCGTCGGTTAAAATGCCACTATTGCGGATTCGAGACCTCGCTTTATACGCGTTGCCCCTCTTGCGAAAGAGAAGGGCTCCATTTCTCCGGTTACGGGACAGAAAAAGTGGAGGAGGTGTTGAAAACCCTCTTTCCGGATCGACGTGTTCTTCGAATGGACAAAGAGGCTATAGACAGCCTCGAAAAGTTGAGCGCGGCCTTGGAACGCATTAAGGACAAAAAAATAGACATCGTGGTGGGCACGAAGATGATCTCGAAAGGACTGGACTTCCCAGAGGTGGAGTTGGTGGGTGTATTGGACGCCGATCATTTTCTGTACTTCCCCGATTTCCGTTCTTCCGAGAGGACCTTCCAGCTGTTGAGCCAGATGTCGGGAAGAGCCGGTCGAGCGTTCTCAGAGTCTTTAGTGCTCGTTCAGACGCGCTCGATCGATAAAACTTCGATCCAGAAAAGCGCCCTGCATGATTATCCGGGATTCTTCGCTCAAGAAACCCAAAACCGAAAAATGGCAAGCTATCCTCCTTATGGGCATATCGTGATTTTGAATTTTACGTGTTATGATAAGGAGGTCGGCGCCGCGCTTTCATCGAAGATCAGTACGGAATTGAAAGAATCGCTCGGTCCCGAAAACAAGATGTTGGGACCGACGGAAGCCTTGATCTTTAAGCTCTCCGGGCAATACCGCTATCGAACGATGGTCAAGACACAGCAACCGGAGAAGGTAGTCGGGGCTATCGAGAGTATGTTCGACCGAAACCCAGACTATGAAAAGACGGTCAGTGTCGTAGTCGACCCCCTGGGTATGATACTCTAGCGGGAGCGGAATGATGAATGAATTTCTTTTGAGTCTGTGGTGGAACTTCTTTAAGCTCATCGGTGTGCCCTTCTTCACGTTGAGATTCCGCACACGATACGAGGGCCCTTCTCCCAAGACACAGTTTATTGTGGTCGCGAACCATACGCGAGATATCGATCCCGCCTTGATCTCTTGGTTCCTCAAGCGTCCCGCGCATTGGCTCTCCGCGCAGGAGGCTTTTATCAACCCCTTTAGGCGCGCCTTGCTCACTTCGCTCGGCGCTTTTCAGATCATACGGTACGAGACCGACCTCTTGGTCGTGAAACGGATCATCGAAGCGGTTAAGGCTGGAAAGTGCATAGCGATGTTCCCTTACGGTAACGCTTCTTGGGACGGGGTTTTTGAAGCGCCGGGGCAGGGAACGCTGGACCTTGTGCGTTTTTTGAAGATTCCCGTCCTGGCTATACGCGCCGAGGGAGCCTACTTGTCTTTCCCGCGGTGGGCGAGGAGAAGGCGAAAGGGTCCGATTTTCTTAAAAGCCGCTTTACTCGACCCGGATGAGGCGATTCGGCATATCACTTTTTCCGAATGGGATTGGCAGAGGGAGCGGATGGAGAGATACCCCGGAAAAGACAAGGCGGCGGGTTTGGAACGGATTCTGTGGTTTTGCCCCTTTTGTGGGGGTTTTCGCTCCATAGCCATTGAGGGTGACAGCGCGAAGTGTCGGGCGTGTCGATCGGTTTACACCGTGGACGATTACGGATTTGTGGAGGGAAACACCATCGCGGAGTTGTTGACCCAACAGCTTGCGTTTCTTTCTGACTACCTGCGCATACAAGAGAAGGTGAGCCTTGGGCGCGTAGACCTGTTTATCAGGAATAAAGGGGCGCTCCGTTATCACAGCCGCTACCGGGCCACTCTCTCTTTATTCCCAGACTCGATATCGATCGAACCGGAAAACGGAGGGCGGGTTCGGACGCAGGAAGGTGCGGCGGCTCTAAACACGTGCTTCTACTATGAGAATATCAAGCATCAGGTTGGTTTTCAGAAAACGATGCTGGAATTTGGCTACGACGAGGAGGTCGTTCGCATCCGAACGGATGACTCCAGCCTATTGCTCCTCAAGGCGATCGAGCAAAAAAAAAGGGAGGCAACTCATGTACTGGACTATGATTGACGATATCGTCTATATCTTGATGTTTTTTGCGGGGGCTATGCTGCTCAAGCGGTTCGTCCCTTTCCTACGGAAAGCGATCATACCGAACTCTATCCTCGCCGGGTTCATCGGATTCATCCTCGGCCCGAACGTGCTCAATTGGGTTCATTTCGATGTCGAGACATTGGGGCAGATGATCTACCATCTGACGGCCATAGGGTTCATCGCCCTAAGTCTGAGAAAGGTCACCCGTGGAAAAAACACCGTCCAATACGTGAATGCGGGGATGATCATCGTCGCGACTTACCTGTTTCAAGGCATTTTCGGATTTTTACTCTTTTGGGGGTGGCACGCGCTAGAACCCCAAGTGACGCCCATCATCGGTTTTCTCGTGCCGATGGGGTATGGTCAAGGTCCCGGTCAAGCCTTTTCGATCGGCACACAATGGGAAGGTTTGGGGTTGGCGAACGGCGGCGCGCTAGGTCTGGCGATAGCGGCTGCCGGTTTCGCTTGGGCGACGCTTGGGGGGATCTTCATCCTGAACGTCGTGCTGAAGAGAAAGAAATTGCGTGACTCAGTCCAGTTCATCGGGAAAAAGCCGATCCAGGTCCAAGATTTCGAGTTTTCCGATATCGATGGGTTGACCGTACAACTCGTTATGATCGTGTCCGTGTATATGATCGTCTATGGCGCCCTCTTCCTCCTCACCCGTTATGTTTTAGATTTCTTCCCGATCGGTAAGACGTTAGGCCCCGTCCTTTGGGGATTCCATTTCGCATTTGGAGCGGCCGCGGCGGTGTTTTTCAGAAAAGGGTACGAAGTGCTCCACGAAAAGAAGATCGTGCACGAGAACTATCTGAACGACTTTTTGTTGCATCGGATCGCCGGTGGCGTTTTTGATTTCATGGTAGCGGCTTCGATCAGTGCCATCGCCTTGCGAAAGATCACCGATGTTCTGCTGGCGCTCTTCGTCATATGCTTCATCGCTGGAGTTTTGACATATTTCTTTGTGGCGTGGCTTGTGAGGAAAACGATGAAAGAAAAGCAGCTTGAAAATATCTTGGCCCTGTTCGGGAACCTCACCGGAACCATCTCTACGGGAATGGCCTTGTTAAGAGAAGTAGACCCGGGCTTGGAATCCGGGGCGTCGGATAATCTCGTCTTCGGTAGCGGCGTCGCCATCTTCATCGGGATACCGATGCTCCTGGTGCTATCCCTGCCCCCCTTCGTTTTGTCCACGGGGAATCAGGCCTATTACTGGTATGCGTTTTTGCTGATGGTCGGCTTTTTCTTGGGAATGTTTCTCCTGTGGTTCCGACCACGCTTCAAGAGAAATCCCTGAAGAACACGCCCAAGGGCGCTTGATATATGGAGGAGGAATGTGATGTACACGATCGTTTTACTTAGACACGGGGAGAGCGTTTGGAACAAAGAGAACCTGTACACCGGCTGGACCGACGTCGGTCTCTCGGAAAAAGGGGTCGAGGAGGCCCGCTCGGCGGGGCGGGTTCTCAAACAACTAGGGTATGAATTTAATATGGCCTTTACGTCCGTGCTCAAACGGGCGATACTGACCTTGGAATTGGCGTTAACCGAGATGGATCAGCTGTGGATACCGGTCGAAAAGTCTTGGAGGCTGAACGAACGCCACTACGGGGCACTGCAAGGATTGAACAAAGCGCAAACAGCACAGGAATACGGGGAACAACAGGTGAAACTCTGGCGGCGAAGTTACGATGTACCGCCTCCCGTTTTAACACCCGACGACGCGCGATACCCGGGGAATGATCCCAGATATCAGGATCTGGACCCACGGGTACTCCCGCTCTCCGAATGCCTAAAAGACACGTTGGAGCGCGTTTTACCCTACTGGCACGATCGCATCGCGGTCGAAATCAAAAAGAACCGAAAGATTCTCATCGCTGCGCACGGCAACAGCCTGCGCGCGTTGGTCAAATACCTCGACAGGATTCCGGACGACGAGATCGTCGAGCTCAACATACCGACCGGCGTTCCCCTCGTTTATGAACTGAAAAAAGACTTGACACCGATTCGGCACTACTATCTGGGCGACGAAGAAACGATCAGGAAAGCGCAGGAAGCGGTGAAAAATCAAGGTAAAGCTAAAGGATAGCGGGCGGGATAGTCGAGAGCGCCCGGTCAGTTGGTGTGGGTCAAGTTACGGGGTGACATAGCTAAGAGGTTAATCGCGGGGTAACCAGCGGGCTGACTTCGGAAGCCCACGAACTCTCGCGATCCGCCCTTTGCCTTTTTTT
>MWEM01000093.1 GCA_002071085.1 Thermotogota bacterium ADurb.Bin062
GACACACACCAAATGTCTAAAGCCCCCGTTTAAGCCGGTCGAAAATTCCAAGATTTTGGTAGATTTATGATATGATGAAACAGAGCCCACAGCGATTATAAATAGAGGGAGGTGATTAGATGGTAAAGCTGTATTGGATCGGACACGCCTCGTTTTGGATAAAAGAGCCGGTCTCAATCGTGATGGACCCGTTCGACGAACAAATCTCTTCGAATTTTCCGAAGATTCGTGCAAAAATCGTCACAGAGAGTCACCAGCACTTCGATCACGCTGCTCACAAAAGGGTTGGAGGCTCTTTCGAGCTACTCACGAAACCCGAAAAAAGGACTTTCCCCAAAGTTAGTATTGAGGGTTTTCCGGCCTTCCACGACAAGGAGCAGGGAATGAAGCGGGGCAGGAACATTATGTTCAAGTTCTCTTTTCCGAAAGCCCCCACCCCTCAAAAAGAGGGAGAACAGGGTGGCGCAGCGCCTGAAGAAGCTCCGGCAGACGCACCGTTCACCATTCTACACGCGGGGGACCTGGGCCATCTGTTGACGGCTGAAGAAGTGCAAGCCCTTGGAAAAATCGACGTTCTGTGCGTACCGGTGGGCGGAACTTACACGCTGGACCCTCAAGAGGCGGCTGATTTTACCAGCGCTTTGAACCCGAACCTCGTCATTCCGATGCATTTCAAGACGCAGCTGATGGATAACGTCGCCGAGCTCATTGAGTTCCTGAGGGTTTGTGAGCGGCCTGTGGTGAGGCGCGATTCCCTGAACTTTTCCAAAATCAACATGGAGAAAGCGAAGGGATATTGCGTGGTGCTCACTCCTTTAGTTTTCGAGAAATAAAGCAGAAAGGGACAACCCCTCTTTTCGAGGTTGTCCCGTTATCGGCCAGCGATCAGGCCACGCGCTTCGTTTTCCAGATACCGCGGGTGTAGTATCGCCAAAGGATCAGGGCCTCCGACACATCCGAGGCGACGTAAGCCAAGGTCACCCACACGAATCCGAGTTTCAGCACCGAGACGGTTACAAACAAGAAGGGAATCATCACGACCCAACGGGAAACCGTACTGGACACGACGTACGGGTAATTATAGCCGGCGCCGCCGAAGCCGCTGGACAACCCGAAAGCGTAAGCGAGCGCCACCATTCCGGACATCCCGTAAGTCATATACAACACGCCCGTTTGTATGATCTCCCTATCGTTCGCGAAGATACCCATCACGCGATCTCCATAAAGCCAGCAAAGCAAGACGAAGAAGCCGATGATGACCGTCACGATTCTGGCGGCCCATCGCGTCGTATCGAGGGCGCGCTCCACTTTTTCCGCGCCGAGATTCTGTCCCACGATCGTGGAAGCGCCCATAGAGACGCCCATTAACGGCGTGAAGGCGATGCCTAAAATCCTTCCGGCGATGCCTGTCGCCGCGATGACCGCAGTCCCGAAGGTCGACACGAACTTCATCACGATGATTTGCGACACATTGCGCGAAATGGTTTCGAATCCCGTGGGCAGCCCGATGGTGAGCAATTTCTTGTCCGTTTCCCAATGCAAGCGGAACAGCCCTTTGATGGACGGTCGAACCAGATTCTTTTTTGAGAGCAGATAGGCGAACCCGATGAAAAAGGCGGTCGATTGCGAAATGACCGTGGCCAAAGCCGCGCCGAATACGCCTAAACCGAAACCCGGAATCGACGTGAAAGGAACGGTGGCGAACATAAACAGCGGATCCAATATGACGTTCAGAACGCTCGAGAAAAGCATCAGAACCATCGGCGTCTTGGCGTCTCCCAAACATCGGAGGATGGTGTTCACCGAATAGGAGGCGAACATAATCGGCAAAAGGAACAGCCGGATATACCCGTAATCGAAGGCGGCCTTCGCGACGGCCGGCTCATTCGTGAAGAAGGATATCAACGGGTTAAGAAACAAGGCCATCAAGGCTCCGGCCACTAGGGCCAGGAGCACTTTGAAAGTAATCGTCTGTTCGATCGCGATCTGCGTCGCGGGCAAGTCTTTCCGACCGAAATTCTGTGAGATCACCGAAATCGAGCTCTGCCCGACGATGTCGTTGAGGGAGCCGATCAACCAAAAGATACTCCCGAAGATCGTCACCCCGGCCAATGCTTCAGATGAGATCATACCGATCCAAAAGATGTCGACGAGGTCGTAGACCATCTGCAGCGAAAACCCGATGATGGTCGGAAGGCTGAGTGAGAATATATGCTTAATGATACTGCCGTTTGTTAAATCTTTCATTGTGAACCTCCATAATGCCCCACAAAAAAATAACCGGGAGAACCATTCTACCCGGTTATATTATACCCCTGCGCCATGCGTCATCCGCAATCCCCTCGCATTATCGATACCTGGCCCTGGGTATACCGGCATAGTCCGTGTTCTTTTCCTTTAACACCCGTTCGGATTCGACGGGTACCCGACGATCCTGCCTGTATATGAACTGATTCTGAATTTTAATCATAATCTCACCTCCCTTTCCTTTCTTTTACTCAAACGACTTGTTGGCGTTGCCACGCCGCGAGCCCCAAATAGGCGATCTGGCACGCGCTCTCCACGATTCTTTCGAGACCTTTTCGGTTCTCGATTTCTCTCCTTCGTATTAGCTTCATCAGTCTCACCTCCTTTTTATAAGCGAAAATTATCTATTCTCAAACAATTTTATCGACTCGCCTTAGGGCTATGTCAAGCGCTAAACCGAGAAGCGGGTGTAAAACTTGTGAAAAAGGTGGGCTTAACCCCACCTTTTTTGGCGAACGTAAAAGCGTCGCGTTCGTTTCGTATTTAGTGATATTGTCTCAGCTCAGAAGTTATTGTCCATCCATATCTTTTTAGCTTTTAACGTCGTGAGCAGGTTAAAGGACGGGTCTATCGTGCGTGTGACGTTGTTGTCGAACAATATCTCCTTGATGGTGTCATCCTGCAATAGAAAGAAGTAATCCCCCAGATGAAAATAGCCGTAAGGCAGCTTGGTCGCTTTCAAATACTTGAACATCTCGTCGAATTTGTTGATCCAATGCTCCAGCTGTTCTTTCGACAACCGTATCGAGTAGGCGCCGGCTTTGATCTCGATGCCGTCGTAGAGTTGCGTGACACCGTTGTGGTAGAGATAGATGCGTTGTACCATGACCACCGCGTCGAAAGAGGTGAACCCCTTCGCGAACTTCTCTTCATTTCTCACGACGATCGAGGCGAAAGCGCCTTCCGGAATGTTCCCCACGATCTGCAGATTATTGAAGCTTAGTTCTTCCGGAGCGCCAAAGGCGAGCGCGACCAGAAGCGCGCAAACGATAAGAATAGTCCTGATTCTCATATTCTCCCTCCTGGACAGATGTTATCTATCAAGACGTAAAAAACCGAGGGCCATTGTTCGTTCAGGGGTCCTTTCGTTCTAAATGGGGCATTTTAGAAGATTTTTCGTTGTGAAGCGCGCTGGCAGCGCAAAAAGAAAGATTACGGGGTAATGCTCAAAAAAAACCGGGAAATTTAACGTTCCCGGTTTCAACTACAGGGGGCGGTGTTCACTTAACATCTTTTCCCTCGCCTACTAAATGTATCTCGGCCATTGAAGAACCCATATTTCATTCATTCTCTTTTCCATCTCTTTCTCTAACTCCGATCGAAGCAGCAAGCGTTCCAAGCGATTCGTCTTTACGTTCCGTTTGTCTTTCATCTGCGACACCTCCTTCGTTTATAAATCTCGGTTAATGCCGTCCGGGTCGAAATGGGCGGTCGGGCGGGACAGTTCGCGCCTTGTCTGTGTCTTCACCGTGTTGGGGGCGTTTAAGGCCATCCATCTCATCTTTTCTCCTCCTTATCCTACGGTTTCCGTCGGTTCTCCACGAGTCGCGATCAAAACAGCCGTTGGTTCTGAATGAAAAACGGGTTCTGATTGGCCTGGGCGTGGATGTGGGCGATCTTTTTCACAATCTCTTCGTCCCGTTTGCGCCAAAAACCTTTCAATCTGTTCATGACCATCCCTCCTCTCTTTGTGTGTGTACGCAAACATCATAACCCTTAGACTTAGAACGATGTCAAGGGCCAAAAAGGCCTAATCCTGTAAACATTTTGAAAAGGGTGGGGTTAACCCAATGATTATTAGGAAAGCGTAGGAGTGTTCAGTGAGAGGCTTCTTCCGTGTTGATTCCGAAGGTTTTTTCCACGGTCATATTCTCCCCACGATTTCGTGTGACCCAAGAAAGGCTTTCGATTTTGAACGCGTACTTCCACTTGTAAGCGCAGAGGAAAGCCGTGATCGGTCCGATGTTTTCCAACGTTAGGTCTTCCATCGCCAGTGTGACATGGGGGATCCAGCGCTCCGGGTGATAGCGCTTATTGGGTGTGACGGCGACGGGAGCAATCGCTTCCCAGATCCGGCGGTGGAAGCGTTCCAGCTCCGCGTCCATCATAAAAGCGATGTAAATCACCGGACGTTTTCCGGAAAAGATACCCAGCCCATTGGTACGGCACCGCAAAGGGCGCAGGCTTCGGGCCAATGACCGACAAAAAGCCTGGGGGTCGTCCAACAGATAGCGTTCGGCGTAGTTCCAGGTGATGTGCGGAGTACCCGTCAGCTTGACACGATCGACGCCGAACCGTTCGCTCAATAAGTCCCAGAAGTAGAGGACTTCTTCGCGAAAAAAAGGTGGTAAGATCGAGATCAGTCCGTTCAAAACTCGAAGCCCCCCGGATAGGTGTTAGGACATCCCGCCATTTGACTCGCGCCCGGGCGGTCAACCTATAGGGATGGTCTTAGGCGCGCCTTGTAGAGACGGCCCATATGAGGAAGTATAGCATATTGGGT
>MWEM01000094.1 GCA_002071085.1 Thermotogota bacterium ADurb.Bin062
ACTGTCTGTTTCTATCGTTATCGATTCGGGATCGATTAACCGGACGATCTTCGGAGGCAGATAGTGCTGGATGAAAGATTTCGCCGTTTCGATATCTCCCATAACTTCTTTAAACAATTTGTCGTGTGGTTTATCTATCTTTTTCATAGATATCCCCTCCAGAATAAAGTCTCACTCGGTATTATACCGTAAAGGCGGGATTTCCAAAAAGAAAAAGTGTCTCCGCCTTTTTTCTTTCTCAAAAACATATCGCGCCGTCACGAAAAGAAGGGGCGCTTACGCCGCGATGGTGCGCCTGGGAACGTCGAACTTTAGTTCGGCATGTTTTAGAAAAGCAAAAGATGGTTTCGAACAGAGAACGCAGTGGAAACATAAACCTGGTGTTACCTCTCGAAAACACACCTCTTCTTTGTGCCCTCCGTGTGAACCCCACCTTATCTTTAAGACACGCCAACTTAAAAGTAGGCGCTCCCAAGCCTTTCACAGTAGACCTGCCGAACGAACATCGGGGTGTTGTTGCCCATTCGATAACAACGGACGCCCGTTTTATAAGATATCGAGTCCGGAACATCTCGTGCTTTTCATAGCGCAAAAAGGCACTATTTTTTTGCTGCATAATTTTATTGTTATATATTAACTACTCAACATGTGCGTGGTCATTACAAAAACCAGAAAAGCGAAAAACTGAATGAAATTGGTCTTTGAAAAGAAAGCGAACAAGGAAAATCGGTGCTCCATCTCAAATTATTAAGTGTGAACCAAAATAACAAAGAGGAGGAGCACCGATATGACCATTCTACCACGTATTAAGCAAATTGTCCAGGAAAGGTTCGGAACGTTTTTTGACAGCATCGAAGGCTTTTATCTGAAGAACTTTCTTATCCTTATCCAAGGCCTGCTCACGAATTCCTATACGAGTATAAGCGCTATCGCGGCTGATGAACACTACGGCGTTTCCCATACCACGCTGTTCCGCTTTCTTCAATCTCACGAGGAGTTCTGGGTAACGATGAAAAATCTCTTGTTCTCGCTCTTCAGAAGACAGATGGTGGGGGAAGGCACAAGCCAACACCGCCACATTCTGGTCATCGACGACACTCAGATCGCTCGCCGAGGGAAGTTGATACCGTTTGCTTCCAAGCATTATGACCATTGCGACAAAAGGTTTATCCTCTCTCAGGTCATCCTGACCATAGGTGAGGTAAAGAACAAGGTCTTCCAACCGTTGGATATGCTCTTTGCTAAACCTCCAAAAGAGGAAGGGGAGCCCTATCGCTCTAAGATAGAGATGGCCATATCCTGGCTCAAAGATCATTTCATACGCGGCGCGATAATCATCGCAGACAGCTGGTACACGAATGCGCCCCTGATAGAATCTTGCAAGAAGCTGTTCGAGTCAGACTTCATCGGACGATTCAAGAGCAACATCATTCTATGTGTTGATGGAGAATGGAAGAAAGTGAAGGATTTGGTGGCCAAGGCGACTATGAACCGTACATTTAGGTTAGGAAATAAGGTTATCCGCTATCGGACTTATGATGCCGAAGTTCAATCCTTAAGAATACCGGTGAGAGTTGTGGTGACGGAGCTGGAAGATGGTTCCCGAGCCCTTTTAGCCTGTACCGATAGAAACCTTCCGAGCGAAGCGATCATTGAGTTCTATTCTCTCCGATGGACGATTGAATCATTCTTCAAATTCGCAAAGCAGAACCTCTCTTTGGCGAAATGCCATTCGCGTGATGAAAGCGCGCAAAGCCATTTTTTGATTCTTATCGCTATCGCTTATCTGATTTTCAATGACCTACTAAGAATACTACAAACATCAGAAGAAAACTTGACTCATTGCGAACTTTTTTATGTCATTAGACTGGCTTTTTCGATTTTCGCTGTAACCTATTTCTCTCGGTCTTCTGTAAGAACAACAGAATCCTTTCTCTCTGAGTGCAGGTATTCAAAGGCTTCACAGCGAGTGTTGGTTTTGCTGTTACATCCACGCACAGGATGAGTTAACTATTATTTTTGTTTCTAAGGAAGTACGGAGTTTTCGTTTTCCAAAACGCATTCTGATTATGTTATAATTCGAGGCTGATAATTCGAATCATGGAGGTGGACAATTGTGCGCGTTTTGTCTCGTTGGTCCTTAAGAACTCAGATTCTCACGGTTTTGGTCGTAAGCCTAATCATTGGTATGTTCATTTTCGGAGTCCTCTTGCTTCGAAATTTCGAAGTAAAGGTGAGAGCGGCTGAGTACAAAGAAGCGCTTACCTTTTCTAAAGGCGTAACAGACTTCCTTGACGAAAAAAGACAAACGGCGCTTATTGGCGCATACACGCTTTCTCAAGACTCGGCGGCGACAAAGCTGTTTGCGGAAGGGAAACGAACCGAGCTAATGACGCTTCTTGAGGAACGATACAGAACACTCAACACGCAAATGGGCGTTTATCAGCTCCAATATCACCTTCCTCCTGCAACGAGCTTTTTGCGCTTACATAGCCCTCAGAAGTTCGGAGACGATTTGTCTGCTATGAGACCCGCTATTGTGAAAGCGAACAAAGAAAAAGTGAGCGTCAGCGGTTTGGAAAAAGGCGTCGAAGGGTACGGCATACGCGGAATCGTCCCCGTATTCTACGAAGGAAAACACATCGGCTCGTTGGAGTACGGCATGGACTTCGGAAAGACTCTTCTCGAGGAATTGAAAACCACGTACAATGGCGATTTCGCGCTCATCGAATTCTCCAAAGGCAGCGAGCCTGAAAAAATCATCGCTTCGACTTTTTCGGCGCAAACAAACGCGATGACGGCCCAAGAGCAAACACGTGTCAAAAATGGGGATTCGGTCATACATCTGGAAGAAAAAAAAGGAGAGAGGCACCTGTTCTTACCGGTTATCGACTTCCAAAAAAAGATCGAGGCCTATTTATTGATCTGTGTGCCCTCCGATTACTACTCTTCGCGTGTGGCTGTGTTTTGGCTAGTCTTCATCAGTGCCGGTGTTTTCGTCATAGCGCTCTTGGCCATATTCTTCCTCCTGGTCAACCGGGCGGTCAGACCTATTTTAAAACTGGAAAACCGCATTAAAGCGCTTTCTGAAGGTGAGGCCGATTTCACCTTACGTCTTCCTGAAGAGGGAACAAAGGAAGCCGTAAACCTCAGTCGCTACATCAACAACTTTTTAGAACGAATGCGCGTATCTTTCAACCGCGTGGCCGACACCTCACAGAAAAACGTGAACAAAATGATCGTGATAGAACGGGGCTTGGAAACCTTTAAAGAAAACTATTCGAATATGGAAAAGCAGGTTAAAGTCACCGATACGGATGTCCAGAACATCAGCGCCTCGGTAGAAGAACAAAACGCCGGTCTCGAAGAGATCTCCTCCGCAAGCCAACAGCTGGCCGATACCGCCGACGGCCTTAATCATACGTCAAGCGCCATCGCGAAGCAAGCGCAAGAAGGACAGGAGAGCCTCGATAAGGTCACCGTCGTTATGGACCAACTTATTCACACGATGAAAGATGTCTCGGAAAGCACGCAGCAGCTTTCGGAGAAAACATCTCGGCTTAACCTGGTGGTAGAAACCATAACCAGCATTGCGGATCAAACGAACCTTCTCGCGCTAAACGCGGCTATAGAGGCCGCGAGGGCAGGAGAGGCGGGCAGAGGCTTTTCAGTCGTGGCCGACGAAATACGGAAATTGGCCGAAGAGAGCAAAGGAGCATCACAAGAGATCACGCGTAATCTCGGCGACATCCTGAGCAACTTCGAAAGAAATGCGCAATTGATTTCCACGCTGTCTGAGGAAGCCTTCGGTATGCTCCAAACAAACTCGCAAACCCGCACGATCATTGTCAGTATCTTGAAAGGCATAGACGATATCAATCATATGGTCGCGAATTTGGCTGGAGGGGTCCAGGAACAGGGGGCGACTCTGGAAGAGATGTCTGCAGCCGCGCAGACGATCTCGGATTCTTCGATAAATGTCGCCGAGATAATGGAGAAAGTCGTTTCCGAAGTGGAGAGTGTGAAAGAACGTTCCGACGAATTGGAATCGGAGATGAAGGAAGCGATCTCCTTTACGGAAGAGATGCTGAAAGCCCTTTCGGTGTTCCGCGTGAAAAGGCCTGCGGATTATTTGCCGATCATAGACCAAGCCATCCACGATCATGAACGATGGGTGGAAAATTTAAAGAAACGGCTAAAAGATAAAGAGATTTTTATAGAGGGCAACCCCAACAAGTGCTCCTTCGGCGTGTTCCTTAACCTCGTGCCCGCCCCATTTGGACACGAAGAGGAATGGCGAAAAATGTACGACGTACATCGTCGCCTCCACGAAAGCGGCCACTCCGTAATCGAATTGATTAAAAAAGGAGACGCCAAAAACGCGGATCAAGAATATCAAAAAGCTTACCACCTCAGTCGGCAAGTCATAGATATACTTGGCGCCATCGCCTCCAGCCTGAAAGCTACAACTTAAGCGAAAGCAAGATGCAATGTGTTAGAAGAGCCGGACAAAAGTCCGGCTCTTCTACTGGAAACGCCTTGGGAACGCCGCACTTTGCGGTTCATCGCGGGGTAACCAGCGGGCTGACTTCGGAAGCCCACGAAGTCTCGCGATTCGCACTTGGGAACGCCACACTTTAGTACGTCCAGATAAGGCGGAAATGTTCAGCAGGAAGAAAGCAAGCCTGCCGGGGAAAAAGTCAGAACCCCGTAGCTTGGACAGCAGG
>MWEM01000095.1 GCA_002071085.1 Thermotogota bacterium ADurb.Bin062
CGGGAACGCTCCCTGTGAAAATATAAAAAACGTGCTGAACTAAAGTTTGGCGTTCCCAGGCGTTCACAACGCCTTCCCAAGACTTTCCCAAGAATCTTTTCTCTGTGCCCTCCGTGCGAACCCGTTTTTTTTATCTTTGGAACGTATGAAAGGGGTATCGCGCCGTCGCAAAAAGAAGAGACGCTTACGCCGCGATGATTACACGGACTAAAAACTGTGCGATCGATTCTGGTCTTGTTTCTTGATTACACCCCAAAGCTTGATCCACACAAGTCCCTTAATCCACGGTTTTTTCGGTGAACATAAGCTCGAATCGGCTTCCTTCGTTCAAATGGCTTTTGACCGATAACTGGGCTCCGATAAGTAAGGCGTATTCCTTAGCGATCGCCAGGCCCATTCCCGAACCCGAACCCGCTGGCCGGCTCCCTTCGACCTTGTAGAAGCGTTCGAAGATCCGTTTTTGTTCGGATTCTTCGATTCCGATCCCGGTGTCTTCCACGAAAAAAAGGTTAGTTTTCCCTCGTCTGATCATTCCGATCAAAATTTCTCCGCCCTCAGGCGTGAACTTCACGGCGTTGTTGACGATATTTCCGAGAATGAGGCGCAAGGGTTCGCTCGCAGTATGGCATTGAGACTTGGGGTCGGCTTTAACGCGCACGCGTAAGGCTTTTTGTTCGATGAGCGCGCGGTTCTCATCTACTATGGATGTGAGGAAGGGCTCTACGGTGATTTCTTCCATTTTTAAGGATCCTGCGAGGCCTCCGCTTTTTGCGAGCTGGACGAGTTGGTCCACTAGACCTTGCATTTTCCGAACAGATAGGTCCATATACCCAAGTTTTTCGAGCGCGCCTTGTTCGAGACCTTCTGTAGGGATCAGATCCAGCGAAGCCCTCATAACCGACAGCGGGGTCTTGAACTCGTGAGAGGCATCGCTTGTGAACTGCTTGAGCTGTTCATAACTCGATCGTAAGGGTTTTAAGACGTAAGCAGAAAGAACATTACTCAACAGCCAGGAGCCTGTGACGATGACCGCAAATAGCAGCCCCAATAGGTTAACTAACCCGCGAAGATCACGGGAGATCCCGTTGATGTTTTTTCCGATACGAACGAAAGCGACGGGTATCCCGCGTGGGTTTTTCAGGATTCTGGTAAAGAAGCGAAAGTCGTTTTCGTTCGAGAAGCCCTCTCGAAACGAGGGCGGATCGGGAACATCGATGCCGATATCGTAAATTTTCTTCCCTTCGAGGTCGAAGATTTGGAGAACTTCTTCCACCGAAAGGTAGAGTGAGGGGCGGCTTTCTCCTAGTGTGAGCAACCTCTCCCTGATCAAAGCCGGAAGGTTCAGAATACGCTTTTCCACTTCCGTCGAGAGCTGTCGAAGCTCGTGGTCAAATTGCGCGGTGTAGATGTTTAGAAAGGAGACGTAGACGATGATCGAAGCCACGAAGAAGAGGGCCGAGATCGTTAGGGTAAAGATGAGGTTCCACTTCAACCGCGCCCTTCTGAATAGGGCGGTATCACTCGCAGTCGCAAACATAGCCTTCGCCCCGAACGGTTCTGATCAACGACCTCCGATGCTTTTGATCGAGCTTTTTCCGCAGGTTTTTCATATGGCTTCGGATCACATCGGACCACAAAGACTCTTCGTCGCCCCACAACCGTTCTTCTAAGGTTTCTTTCGTAACGACCTCTCCGCGGTGATACAGGAGGTATTCCAAGATTTGGTACTCTTTTTTCGTCAAGTCGATAAGGCGGTCGCCGCGTCTGACTGTTTTCTTGATGGTATCGACCTCCAAATCCGCGCATCGCAACAGTCCCCCTTCGTTTCGGGTCTTGACGCTTCTTCGGATCAACGCTTGAACGCGCGCGACCAGCTCGCGAATATCGAACGGCTTCGCGAGATAATCGTCCGCGCCGGTATTCAATCCGCGTACCCGATCTTCCACTTGGGATAAGGCCGTCAATAGCAAAACGGGGGTTTGCACCCCCGTTTTGCGCGCTTCATCGAGGACCTCCCAACCTGACCGTTTCGGAAGCAGGATATCCAATATGATCGCGTCGTAAGTGTAGTTATGGATTCTGAACAGCGCTTCCTCTCCATCGAAAGCCGTTTCGACGGTGAAAAGCTGATGGACGAGCGCCTCGTAAATCAAGCGCGATAGGGTTCTTTCGTCTTCCACTAACAGGACTTTCAACGGTCTCCCCTTTCGGTCGGGCAGCACCCCAATCGTGTGAGCGAGGCTATTTTACAGCGATGAAGCGCTCCAACAAATCGATTCCCCAATCGGTTAAGAAAACCTTCGACAACTGATTCAGCGCCTGAGGGCACTGCGCGCTCATACGCGGTTGCGCTACGAAGCTTCGTAACTGTTGCTTCGCGCCTTGCCTCAACTGATCTTGACGTGGAACGGGCACTCGCTTATTCTGGTTTTGGCCCCGTGTTTGACTAGGCGGGTTGACCGAACGATTCCCTGGGCCAAAACCTCCTCCGAACCCGTTGAAGAGCCGAGAAAGCTTATCTCCTTGCGCGTAGGTGAAAATATCTTTCACCGTGTTCACGTACTGGGTGAGGAGAACCGCAGGGTTTTCCGGGGCTTTTCGTTCGGACATAAAGGCTTTAACCCCTTCAAGGTTACGGGCTACCAGCAAATCCAGCAACTCTTGTCGTTGTTTTTCTGCCGCTTCCTTCAACCCGCCGAGTTTGGTCCGCGCGTCCTTGGCTGCCGCAAGGATCTTGCTCAACTGTTCGTTCGTCAGCTCCAGTTCATTGATGACCTTGGCCAACGTCAATTGGGCTAGGTATTCCGCGTTTTCAGCCACACCCTGCGCACGCGCTCTCATTTGTCCTGCCATAACAGGCATATTCGCCCCGAACACAATACAACCGAGTAGGATAGAGATGACTAAAAACGATACACTTCTTCTTTTCATACGATCGCCTCCTTTTTCTGCGGGGAGTATACCTGACGCACCGTGAAGAAACCGTGGATTTTTTATCGTCTTGATGCCCTCCCCGGTCACCTTCGTCTCCCTGGGAGACGAAAAGACAGCAGGGTTATCGGGCGTTTAGAGTGATTGACAATCTGTCATTTTTTCTGTATGATATATTATCACAGACGAAGAATATTTTTATTGGAGGTGAGCTCTGTCAGGGATTTAGGGGTCGCTCATTCCGTACTTATCGCGGCGATGCATTCCTACTAAACACTGATACGGTATCAATATGAAGAAAAAGATGGTCTCTTTGCAAGAATTCTCGGAAAAAATACCTTCTGGCGCCACCCTGTTGATCGGCGGCTTTTTGGGAGACGGCACACCGGATTTGCTGATCGACGAGATATTGAAGACTGACAAAGGTGATTTCACGGTGATAGCGAATGACACGGCCTTTCCCAACCAAGGAATCGGAAAGTTAATCACTCAAAAGCGGGTCAAGAAAGCGATCGTATCCCATATCGGCACGAACCCGGACACACAAAAGCAGATGATCGAGGGTTCCTTGGTTGTAGAACTGGTACCCCAAGGCACATTAGCCGAAAGAATCCGGGCGGGCGGGTTTGGATTGGGCGGCATCCTCACGCCAACGGGATTGGGCACGATCGTAGAGAACGGAAAGTCGAAGATCCAAATAGGCGGGAGGGAGTATCTCATAGAAAGCGCGATAAAGGCGGATTTCGCCCTTCTCAAGGCCAAAAAGGCTGATTGGTACGGCAATCTCACGTTCGCGTACACCGCAAGGAATTTTAATACCTTTATGGCTTTCGCCGGCGACTGTACGATCGCCGAAATCGACGAATTGGTACCCATCGGCGGGTTGAATCCGGAAGACGTGGTGGTACCGCACGCGGTAGTGCACTTTCTGGTAAGGAGGAGCCGATCATGATAGCGGAAGAAAAAGCCAAAGGGTATATCGCCCGCCGGGTCGCGAAAGAGTTTGAGGATGGAGACGTCGTCAATTTGGGGATTGGCATCCCAACCTTGGTGGCGAACTACATTCCATCAGGGATACAGATTTTTCTGCACACGGAGAACGGTCTGTTGGGAATGGGGCCGAATCCGTCGGCAGGATATGAACACCCGAACCTTCGCAATGCGGGGAGTTCGAGCGTGAGTTTTCTGCCCGGGAGCGCCATATTCGACTCCGCCGTTTCCTTCGGCCTGATTCGGGGCGGCCACTTGGACGCCACGGTTTTGGGCGCGCTAGAAGTCGACGAAAAAGGGCTTCTGGCCAATTGGATGGTGCCGGGTAAGATGATCCCCGGTATGGGCGGGGCGATGGACCTCGTGACGGGCGCCCGACGGGTGATCGTTGCGATGACGCACGTCAACAAAAACGGCTCACCAAAGATCGTGAAGTCGTGTATGCTGCCCCTCACCTCCATTAGGAAAGTCGATCTGATCGTGACCGAGTATGCGGTCTTTAAAGTTTCGGAAACAGGCTTGGTGCTCACCGAGTATTCTGAAGAGAGTTCAGTGGAAGAGATCAAAGGCTTGACAGCAGCCCATTTTGAGATTGACCCTCAATTGAAGGTCATCGAACGATAATACGCGTTCT
>MWEM01000096.1 GCA_002071085.1 Thermotogota bacterium ADurb.Bin062
TGCCGGAAGATATGTATAGAATATTGTATCATGAAGAACGTAAAAGTCAATGCTCTTTCAACCCCAGAAGCTCTATGATAGGCTCCCTTTTTTCGCTCGCCTTTACAAAGAGGCTTGAACGCCGTTCAAGCCTCTTTCAACTCCCTATTTTCCACGCCGCTTCTCCCCCTGTGGCTTACCACGTCTCCTTCGAGGATGAGCTGCCCTCTGTTCGAGCGGTTCTCTCCGATGGCTTCTTATAGGACCATTTTTTGAAACGGGGAGCGTTTTATATGGCCTTCTACCAGCGCGCATACGGGTTTCTCAACCGCTTTCTTATAGGCTCCAAAAAAGTGTTATTCTGGAAAATTGAATTCACTTCTCCAATCGAAGGTCGCGTTGTCTTCGACATAAGCCGGCCAGTGCGCGCACCACAGGGGCATTTTCACATCCCGAACCCGGTCTATGGAGGGTTCATAGGGCTTGATATCGAGGATCGGCGTGCCGTTCTCCGCGTCGAGACCTGCTACTTGTAGTCTGTTTTGCGCCCTGTCGAGCTTGACGAGTACGCAGGACGTGATCCCTATAGGATTAGGCCTGACGGGTGATCGCGTCGCGAACACCCCGATTTTTTCAGGCCCTTTCGTATAGGGTTTGTCCAGAACGTAGTATTTCCGCGTGTCTTCATTGTCGTACAAATGAAACCACCAGACGATCTGGATGTGGCTGTACTCATCGAGACCTAATGTGGCGGGAATGGCTTCTTTTTTCAATACGATGAAGCAGTTCCCGTCTTCGAATTTCACTTCTCCTATAGGGTTGAATGTGACGGACATCTCCTTTTACCTCCTTAAAGTGCATTCTAATTTGGTAGGAACGTATCTCACACACATGATACAAAGAAATCGCGCTGCTGTCTTGACGATTTTTGCCGCGATTCCGTGTGCGATTTTGATACAATAAAAGCGGTTTGACGAATTTTGCTCAAGGGGTAGATTCTATGAAAACGGAAGTGACTCGGTTAAGCTCTATATTGCTTGGTGGTGTGAGCTTCTACGGTGATCCTATCAGCGCGAAGGGCGGATGGGACACCGAAAACGAGATAGGCAAGACGTGGCAAAGGTTTATGACGTTCCTTCGTGAAAACCCTGAACGTCCATATTCTTGCGGGAAACAGCTTTTCTATGAGGTTCATCTATACGGTTCGGAAACGAAAAAAAAGGGATATTTCGAGGTATTTGTCGGCGAAGAGGTGAATACCGCGACATTACCGATCGCGCTATGCGCGAAGTACATTCCGGAATCCGATTACCTGAAAATGACTCTCTTTGGGAGGGAGATCGTAGGGGATTGGTGGCTCAAACTCGAGACCGAAATCTTACCCGCTTTGGGCTTTTCGGCGAAATCCTCCCATCTGATTCAGGTATATGACGACAGATTCAAAGGAATGGACAACGTCGACGAGTCCATTCTGGACGTTTTCATTCCCATAGAGAAAAATGATGAACAAGGCCGTATTTGATTCGGTAAAGAAAAGCATCGCTTATATCGAAGCCCATCTGTTTCACGATATAGCCGTTCGTGATGTTTCGGACTTCGTCTCTTATTCTCAATTCTATTTTTCACGTGAGTTTTCTAGGTATACCCGTATCTCCATTTACGATTATATTATAAAAAGAAAAATATCCGAATCGTACAAACGCCTTTTTAAAGAGAAAATGAAAATAATCGACCTCGCCTTTCAGTATGGGTTTCAATCGCACGAAGTGTATACACGAGCATTCAAGAAGGTATTCAAAGAGAATCCCAGCGAGGCGGTGATCTACAAACCCTTAGCCGTATACGAAAGGATCGACGATCGATATTTAGAGTTCGTGTGTGAGCTTCAGGTGGAAGAAATAGATCAGCCTTGTGAAGAACGTATCTTCGAAATCGCTAAACCTTCGGATGCCCAACAGACGAATGATAGCCTCGTGCAACTCTCTCACACCAACCTGTTCGAAATTGAGAACGTATTTTACGGCCGTTTAACCTCTATTGACCAGAATTGTCTGTCCTTCAATCTGAATGGGTTGAAAGCGATCGCCCGTATTCACGATACCGATACGCAATGCGCCCTCCGTTTTTTTACGGACAATTATTATGATGTGGCCAAGATGAAGGCCAACTATATAGTCCTGAGGCGAGCGAACGGCTACGTGGATGTTCTGATTCCTACTGCGATTTCAACGGGAGATTGATCGTTTTATACCTATAGGGCAAGCCAGTGGGGCTACCGATACCGTGAAAAACACACTGTGGGGCGGCCCTCCGAGAGCCAAGGGGGCGGCGACGCGTTACGCTTTTGAGAAGGACATAGAGCGGATCGCGGGGTCGTAAAAACCACTTACCCCGCGATTGACGCACGAGCATCGCGGCGTAACGTTTATGAGTTCTCGGAAGCTCCCGGAAAAGCGAAAAACATGCCGAACTTAAATTCGGCGTTCCCGGAGCGGAGTGCGGGGGTCGAAAAATACACTCCTTACTCCCCTTTGAAGGGTCAAATGAGCTCTAATGGCGGCTCCTTTGGGGGCTGTTTTTCCCCTCATCCTCTTTCCATTTTTCTTGCGCCTCGAAATGATATCCACACCCTCAGTATGCGATGTCTTATTTTAGGGTATAATTCAGGAGGAAACGGAAGAAAAGATCGGGGTTATCCCGGAAAGGCAGGAAATCCATTGGATCTTCGCTCCTTGATACTAGAAAAGGCCTTGATCGTTCCAGCGATACTCATCGGGTTCACGGTGCATGAGTACGCGCATGCCAAAGTGGCCAATCTCCTTGGAGACGATACGCCATACTATCAAGGCCGCTTGACCCTCAACCCGCTGGCGCATATCGACTGGATCGGTTTTTTGGCCCTCTTGTTGGTCGGGTTCGGTTGGGCAAAACCGGTGCAAGTGAATCCAAGGTCTTTTAAAAACGTCCGGACGGATTTCTTAATGGTCACCGTTGCCGGGCCGCTTTCGAACCTCGTTACCGCCTTCGCCTTCGCCCTCCTCACCGCTTTTCTTGCGAGCTTCATCCGCTACGCGCCAAACGGCACCGATCTTCTTTTCACGTTGCTGAAGATCATCATTCACGTCAATTGTATACTTTGCGTTTTTAACCTTCTTCCCATCCCTCCTTTGGATGGGTACCAGATCCTAAAAACCCTCGTACCCGCCCAGTATGGGCAGTTTTTTTACAATCTCGAGCGTTACCAATTCTTCTTTTTATTCTGCCTCGTCCTGATTCCGGGAGCGAGTATCATCATCACGGTTCCCGCGCGAAGTCTCTATTTCCTGTTGACCGGTTGGATAAGATTCTGATTCTGTCTACGCGTGTTTTTAAAGTGATTTTGGGTGTGAGTCAAGCTAGGGAGTGACATAACTTGACCCACACCGGGCCGTCTTCTTCTGTTCCGATCGTGCTATAATCCTGTGGCGCACAACCCCGTGGAAAGGATTTGGTCGGACTTGATGCGCGAATACCTTGCGGCATCCGAATATTCCCGAGAGGTACAAGCTCGAAACTGCGGCGGATAGCCTGTCAAATAGATCGCGATTGTTTACAGGACTGTATATTTTATAAGGGGGGTTACTGATGCGCGCGACCCTCATCATCGGAGACAGCCGGGCTATGAACGAAGTGAAGAATGGCGCGGTAGACTTGATCGTCACCTCTCCTCCCTACTGGCAAATAAAAGACTATGGAACGGTAGGGCAGACCGGATACAACCAGACTCTCCACGAGTACTTTCGGGACCTCTATTGCGTGTGGGCCGAGTGTTACCGAGTGCTGAAACCGGGGAGGCGGTTGTGCATAAATATAGGCGACCAATTTGCGCGTTCTATTGTCTATGGGAGGTACAAGATCATCCCCCTACACTCGGAATGCATCGCGCAGTGCGAAAGAATCGGGTTCGATTATATGGGAAGCATCATCTGGCAGAAGAAAACGACGATGAACCCCACAGGGGGCGCGACGGTTATGGGATCCTTTCCCTATCCCCCAAACGGTATGATCGAAATAGACTTCGAATTCATCCTGATTTTTAAGAAACCTGGGAAGGGTGTGAAAACGCCCGCCGAAATCAAGGAAAAATCTAAGCTTTCTAAAGAAGAATGGAAAAAATACTTTTCCGGTCACTGGTCTTTCGGGGGCGCCAAGCAGTTGGAGCATCAAGCGATGTTCCCGGAAGAGTTGCCTAAACGGTTGATCAAGATGTATTCTTTCTATGGAGAAACCGTTCTAGACCCTTTTTTGGGTAGCGGAACCACGATGAAGGCCGCGTTGACATTGAATCGGCACGCGATCGGTTACGAGATCAACGAAAGCTTCCTTCCTGTCATCCGAGAGAAGGCCGGATTTTCTGGTGAGCGCCTTATGCCTGCACATACGCTGACAACAATCCGGCAAAGCATGCCGAAGGAAGACACCAGCGCTGAAATGACCTATACCCCCGGCATTCAAGACGCGAAACGCAAATTCGGCTCCAAAGGGCTTGACTTGAACAAAGGGAGAGAGTATTT
>MWEM01000097.1 GCA_002071085.1 Thermotogota bacterium ADurb.Bin062
TCTCAGCTTGACAAGATCGGCTTCTGTTGCTACACTCTGTGTAATGAAGCTCTCAAGGTTTGCACCCCCAGTGAAGAAGAAGCTGGCCCGGCCAAACCATTGGGAGCTTTTCTTTTTGTTGATATATTTCGCGTTGCCCTTTTCCATCTGCTCCACAAACCATGCGTCCCTGTTTTCCACCGCATCCTTCTTGCCGTACACACTGGCAAGACGATTCATGGCATACATATTCCGCCCAGGAACAACATCGAGATGAAGCGCGGCGATAATAGTCGCCCCGTCGTCGTCGGTCAAATCAAGCATGACGACGAGACTTTCCCCCTTCGCCTTCAGATCGGACTTGAACACCATTATCGGATCGGCCAGCGCCGCTGGAATCTTCTTCAACACCTCCGAAGACAACCCGTGCTTGCTCATCACATCAAGCAGCTTTTGCCTGCGCATTTGCACCGGCAGCACATCCGCTCCGACAAGACTCAGCACAAGCGGAGTCGTCATCACGTTCACATAAGAATCGGGCTCCCCCTTTCCGGAAACGGTATCGTCCACCGCAACGGCGAACGCGGCGGCGTCCTTCTTCAGATTATCGCGGTAGGAGCCGGACTTCGGCGTCAGCCTGCGCTGATACCGTACATCCTCGTTCCCCGAGTCGAAGCGCTTGGAGAGGGGGATAATCTTGCCGGAGTCGTCGTAGGTGACGGGGTCGGCGAGTTTCACCCTAACACTGTCACCGTTCGGAAGAACCGCCGACACGCTCCCCGCATCCTCACCATCGTTCGTGTAAAAATACCCTCGACGCGCACTGCCTCTCTTCAACATTCCCGCCATTGTGGCGTTCG
Organism: Thermotogota bacterium ADurb.Bin062; assembly: GCA_002071085.1. Lineage (GTDB taxonomy): Bacteria > Thermotogota > Thermotogae > MWEM01 > MWEM01 > MWEM01. Next base: position 840 of record MWEM01000097.1, read on the forward strand.
CCTTTGCGTCCGACATCGGACTGCGAGGTGTGTTGCTCATATCTGAAACAACCAGCACCGGACGAACCCAAGGCTTCCACGTTGGATCAACGGGAACCCCCTTGCCGACCGTGGGCATCTCCGTCGGGTAGTGATCTTCCGCAGGAGACTTCGCGTTATACCCTGTATCTCGGTATTTGCCAAACTCTCCCGATCTTACGCGATCCCTCCCCGCAAGCAGTGTTTTCCCGTACTCGCGTGTGCCGTCCCACCCCTTACCGTCGGCGGGGATTCCTATACGCGCTTCAAGGGCTTCCGTCGCGGCTTGTTTCGTGCCGACATGCAACCCGCTTCGCCCACCTCGCAAGTCTCCGGAAGGCGTTCCGTGCCAATAAGCTCCGGAAGCGGCAAGCCTTTCATCCACCATCCGCTGCGCCGTCTCCATGTCCCCGGCTTCCACGGCGGCGAGGTAGTCGGCGTCGGAGGATAAATCCGCCTCGCTTTTGAGTACGTAGCGGTCGCCATCACGAACATAATTCGCTGGCATCAACACGTTAATAGTGGAATCCCCTCGTTGAATTGCCGCTAACAGTCTATGCCCTCCATCACTTACAACAAGGTATCCCTCTTGATTCACGCGAAGATAGATGGGAGTTTGAATATCATCCTTGGCATATCGGTTAACACGTTCGGGATCACTAGTTTCTCGCATATATTCAATCGTAACATCAGGTATTTCCGATATTGGAATAACAGTGCGAACCAATGGCCCAGTCGGAGGCTCACCTTCCCACACTTTCCCTAAATGTCTAGACCGTAAATCGCCAGCGCGAATTGCTTGAACTAGCTTGAGTGACTCTTCCGGCGTCATCTGTTGCGCGGCGTCGGTATCCCCCATCTGATACAGCGTCTCCTCCGGACTGTACTCCATCTCCTCGTTGCCCCAGATGATAATCGCATCGGACGGAAGATTCGGAGAGCGCTTCCTTCGCGCTTTTGCGTCCATATCTCTGCGCGCCGCAGTATCGCGGGCCTCAACTTCACCGGCTCTCCGGGAATACTCCTCGTAGGATGCCTTGGAAGGAAGGTTGTAGAGTTCATCTCGCAGCTTGTCCAAAGCAAGCCACATTTCAGTTTCCCTTTCTTCCAATGCCGCAACGGATTCCCTGTCATTCTCAGCTTCGGCTTTTTTTATCTGCTCCGCAATGTCGTCAATGTCGGCTCTAACTTGAGCGATTTCCTTTTTAATCGGTGCCGACATCTCTTGATAGATAGCCTCGCCTCTTTTGTTCAAGCCAAGAGCCGGTGATCCTCCTTTGGCAAACTTCTCTCTATCTTGTATAAAGTGCTGGATTTCATGGAGCAAAACATCGCGAGCTTCGGATTCGCTTCTCGCTTCCACCGTCACTTTGTGACTATAAAACCCCTTGCTTGGAAGGAATTTCCCGCTTGTCCCAGAAACATTTTTCCCGACTTGCCAAACAACGGTAGTCTCTCGAATTTCCGGATACGCCTCGTACAAGTCCGGATGAACCAACACATCCTCAAGATTGCCGGTATGTTCCTTCCCGTCCACAACTCCGATCCATCGGGATTTACTGTCGTCAATCTCGAAACGCCACTTCTTATCCATCCCACGGAACCAGCCCGTGCTTTTCCTGATGGATTCCGGAGAGTCTCCACGCTCTTCCATGTCGCGAGCTTTCGCAAGAGCCGTCCAGTTCGCTGTCATGGCCATCTCTCCGCCATACTGATACAGCGTCTCCTCCGCGCCTTCGCGTCCTTCGCGCAGGGAGGCGGGCTGTTCCAACTCCACAACGTATCTCGTCTTCCCGTCTTTGCTTTCCGAAACAAGCACAACGGGCACATCGTCTTTCATTCGGAACGCTCGTGTATATATCCCGAGATTGTGTCCATCCAAACGATATTCTTCCCCGTCGATATCCTTTACAACGTCTCCGGTTCTGTCTTCCCCGTAAGAATCACGCTTCTTTACAGAAAGTCTTCTGAACGTATCCGCCTCGATGAACCGATTCTTCCTGTCCGCGCGTTCTATATCCGCATCGAGTTCCGCAAAGGAGACCTGTCTTTGATACCACGCCAACTCTTGCAAAGCCCGATTCGCTTCCGACTGGTCGATGTCCATCGCCGCCATCTTTTCCATAGCGGGGCGATTCGCAATCATACGGTCCAGGTCTTTTTTTGCGGAAACAAGAAGATTGGCGTACACACGTTCAATGAACTTCGGGTGGACGCTCTCGACAAGATCGGACAGATTGCGCGCTTCGACGCCCGTCTGCACGATCCTCCAATCGGGTTTCCCCTTCGGGTTCCGATGAAAAGCGACCCCCCACTCCTTCAACCCCTCCGCTCTCTTCTTGTCGGAAAGGGAACCCGCCCCGTAATTCACTATGCGTACTTCCACATTCCCTACGGGTATGGACACATGATCTCCGGAAGAAAGTTTCTTCGCATCCTCGAACGCCTTCGCGATGGCCTTCGCCCCGTCCGAATCCGCAACCACGCTCTTGCTCAAAAGCCACGGCATAACCGGGCTCGTCGGCGCTTTCGGCTCGGTGTTCTTGTCGGCCCCGGCGCTTCTCCACCGATTCCATTCCTCGCTATACACGCGATACTCCGCGTCGTACTCTTCTTTCTCAGCCCAATACGCTTTCATTGCGGCGTCGAGAACAGCGTCTATCTCCTTGCCGGAACCCTTATGCTCTCCGTACTTTATTACGGAAGCCGATGCGCTCTCGGCATTTTTTATAGCAAGTTCCAACTTCTCCTTTTCCGTGTCGAACGAATCCATAAACCGCTCCGCGCTCGACTTCGACCGTATCAACCCGCTCTGCGACGCCTCCAACTCGTTGTACCGGCGTTCGGCCTTCAGCTTTTGGAGAAACACCGGATTCCCCGTGGTGTTCGCCATGAAATTGGCGAACTGATCGGCGTCGTTCCCGCCTTCTTCGGTCAGCGTATCCACTTCGCCCCCGCTTCGGAACTGTTCGATACCCCGCGCCTTCCTCTCAAGAGTCTGCCACATGACGGCATCCGACGTCTTCTCCGTGGAATACGCGATAATCTCGATTCTGAATCCGTCCGGGTCGGCCAGATACAACTCGTTTTTCTGTCTGATGATGCGCCCTTCGCGCTGCTCCAGATCGGAAGGACGCCACGGCGCGTCGAGATGATGCAGCGCGACAAGCCGCTCCTGCGCGTTCATCCCCGCTCCCATCATGTCGGTCGAACCGATGAGTATCCGCACATTGCCGGAATTTACACGAGCGAACAACTCGGCTTTCTTTTCAGTAGTATCGTGATCATGGATAAACTGAATCTCGCTCTCCGGAATACCCATTTCCTGTGAAAGAACCTTGCGCAAATCCTCGTACACCGAGAAGCCGCTGTCGGCTGTCCTCGCCAGAACCGTCATGCGAAAGTCCGCGTACTTCTCCTCGTTCTTCTCAAGAAAATCTTCGGCTGCCTTTACGCGGCTGTCCTCCGAATCCAGCAGATTCTCAAGCGCCGACTGCAAACCTTTCCACTGTTCGGTGAAAGTCTGCCCTTCCAGACGCTTCATGATCCTCGCGGCATCGCCTTCGCCGAACACACCCTCGGCAAAAGTCTTGAACATCTTCTTCGCTTTCGCTTTCGACCCGGAGGAAGGCACC
>MWEM01000098.1 GCA_002071085.1 Thermotogota bacterium ADurb.Bin062
GCGTTCCCAGCGTTCTCAAGGGTATCGCGCCGTCGCAAAAAGAAGGAGCGCTTACGCCGCGATGCCTTCCCAAAGACCATAAGACATGCCAACTTGAAAGTTGGCGTTCCCAGCGTTCCCGGACGTTTCCGGCGTTCCCAGGTCACGAGCCGATTTTGTGTTTGAACGTCGTGAACGCATGGTCGAAGAGGAGGAGGGCGGTGTCGGCCGTGTAGACGCCGACTTTGACGAAGGGGAGGTCTGCGATTTGTTCCCGTTCGATGAGGCTCTCGGTTTGGGCTGAGAGGGTCGCGTTCGCTTGGGGGTAGCCGAGCGCCGCGAGTGCGGCGAGTAGGAATAACCCCTTATCCGCCACGAACCGGTAGCCTTCGTCGGCAAGGAGTACCGTGCCCGTGATCCGTCCGCCCGGGTACAGCCCCGGCAGGTAGCCGACGGTGCGCACGCTTTCGTATACCCAGACGAGTTTTCGGTATATCGCCTCGCCGTGGCTCACCGGCATAGGTCCGAATTCGTAGAAGGTCGGGCGGTTGAGGTTCGTGACCATCCCAGGCGCGTCGTTCGGAACCCAGGCGTCGTATTGGCGGGTTTGCGCCAGTTCCAGCACCATCCGCGTCACTTCCGCTATGTTCTGTTCGCTCGCGGGCAGGGCTTTGCCGTCGTACCTGAGGAACCCCCGAACGAGTAGGTGGCGCGCGTAGGCTTCCGGGTTCGTCCACGGCATCGGGAATCGCGCATACGGTTTCAAGTCCCAGAAGGGTTTCAACTCCGTTTGCGTGGAAAGTAGAAACGACTGTTGCAGGTTCTCCCGCGGGTAGGATTCGTAGTACCCTTTCAGCGCCGTGTCTTCGTATTTCAGATTGGGATTCGATTCGTATTGCTTCAGCGTCGCCACAAAGGGGTTCCAGTTATCCCCGGAGTCGGAGAGGGGTAGGAAGCGCGGCGTCAGGCAACAGTCAATCTCGACTGTCAGTTCTCCCGCCCTCGAGAGCACCGGCGCCTTCGGGTGGCGGGCTAAGGTGTTTATCATCCGCTCTATGGGCGTCTCGGTTTCCGCTTCCCGGTCCAAGGGTCCCTCACTTTCCAAGGTCTCCCCGTCACGCCAAGGCCCGAAGTACTCGAGGCCACCTTCGGCGCCGTAAAGCTTTCCGAGGCCGTGTCGGACCCCGTTGCGCCATTGCCCGTCATAGGCGACGCGACCGTCCTCGTAATAGGCCTTCCCGTGCCCGTCGGCCTCACCGGCCTTGAACGATCCCTCATACCAAGGCTGACCGTTCGGGTGGTACTTGATCCCTTGACCCTCCGGATGGTTCGCCTTCCAACCGCCATCGTAGGTTATGGCACCGGCGGCGTCGTACTCCTTCCCACGCCCCTCGCGTAACCCGGCCTTCCAGGTGCCCACGTACCAGAGCGAGCCATCGGGAAAAAATAGGTTCCCGTCCCCGTCCGGTAGGTTCTGCCGCCACTCCCCTTGGTAGTGGATAGACTGGCCGTCTCGATAAAAAAGTGTTCCGGTCCCGTTTAGGAAACCGTCCTCCAATTCCCCCTCGTAGGCTTTGCGGCCATCGGGAAAGACGATCGTTGCGGTTTCTTTCATCTGCTGATCCCACCCTTAAACTTGCGATGATGTGACTCGCGCGGGTTTCTCGCACGGGTCGACTATACTATATTATTTGACGTCAAGGGGGTAATTTCCGTGAGGGGGAAATTTACGGGTTCGCACGGAGAACAGGGAGCTAAAAACAAAAAAAATTGTTCGCACGGAGGGCACGGAGAGCACGGAGAGGGCACAGAGGAAAAAGCCTGGATTAAAAAGATCGAGTTCGCACGGAGGGCACAGAGAGCACGGAGAGGACACAAATGAAATATGCCTAGTTTAAAACAGAAGATTTAGTTCGCACAGAGAGCACAGAGGGCACGGAGAGGACACAGAGAGAACAGGCATCGCGGCGTAAGCGCATCTTCTTTTTGCGACGGCGCGATACCGCGGTTTTCGTTTGTACTAAAGATTAAAACACGGCTCGCACAGAGGGCACGGAGAGGACACAGAGGGGAGATTTATGCTGAGACCGCCTGGGAACGCCACACTTTAGTGTGGCATGGGTTGTGTCTTTTTTCATTTCAAAAACTGTAAAACATGCCAACTTAAAAGTTGGCGTTCCCAGCATTTCCAAAGGCATCGCGGCGTAAGCGCTTCTTCTTTTTGCGACGGCGCGATACCCTTTTGTACAGGGGGATCGCGGGGTCCCTTAGGTTACCCCGCGATGACCCCATGGCGCGATCAACCGCAAAGTTGGCGTTCCCGGCTGGTCGCGTTCCCAGGGCGCTCCTACTACCCCTTTTCCCCTTTAAGCACATACACCCCGTTCGATACGAGGAGTTCTTTCACGGAAGACGTGTACCCGTTTTGGGAGAACGTTGCGAATAAGGTTTTGGGGCTCTTCTCGCTGGTTGCCTGCTTGATCTCTATCCAACGGTCGGCTTCGCGTTTTCCGTACTTGCCTTTCGTATCTTTCACGTCGATCCACATTTCGACGTTGCCTTTCACAATCAAATCGATCTCTCGGTCCCGCAACCCGACTTTGACCGTTTCTCGCTCTAAGATCGTTTTCGGTTTGATGGTGAGGTCTATTCCGTTTTCCGCGAGGTCTTTCAGGTTGAACGGTTTCTTGATCCGTTCTCGTACGAGGTATTCTCGGAACTTCCCCTTCTCATCGCTCGTCTTTCCCATCTCTTGGCGAAGCTCTTTGCGTATATCTGGGACAAAGTTGTCTATTTCTTTTTGAAAGAGATGTCGAAAGACGAGTTCGTAAGTTTTGTCTTTCCCAATTTTATAATCGAAGTTTGTTTCTCCTTGAGAAATCAGGTCAGCTTTGATCAACTTTTGCAGTTTCGTTTCCAGCTCGGAGTCGGTCATATCAAGCTTTAGATCTTTGATTATCTGCGCTCGGGTGCGCTCTTCGCCCGCTTGAAATAAGTATAGCAAGAGCCTCTTCGCGTTTCTTTTGTTCACTTCCGCGAAGATTTTTGCGATGTATTCGCCCCACGTCTTGAAAATAAGTCCGCTCGTGATCTCTTGCGTGTATACTTCGATGATGTTATCCTCTTGAACGTAATCGTTTTTTGTGTTGGACTTTGACGAGAAGAGCGCTTTGATATACAAAGGGTCTCCGCTGGTGAGGTTCCAAAGCTTGTCTACTCCGGCATCGTCAATCTTTGTTTGAAAGATCTCCGCGTACTTCCAAATCGCTTCTTTCGCCTCTTCTTCAGGGAGGTTTTCCAAGACGTTCTCCTCGAACCGTGCCGTGAGTCTTCTCACAATCTCCAATAGCCCGTGGACTTCACTCCCTGAAATGATGAGCGGCGCCTCTTTCTTCTCCGCAAGGTCCAGATACGTCCCGCTCATCGAGTCGATCGTATTCTTTTGATCATCGACGATGTAGGCGTTTATGTTTTGAAATTCGTCTATGATTTGGACAATTTTGCATTTCTTCGCTATGGCTGTTTCAAACGGCAGCCTTGCCGCCGTTGCCCACATCAGCCCCCAGTTCCCGACTCTTTCAAACTCGTTGATTGAGTCGAAAATCTCTTTAAGCTCATTGTCTTCTATTCGTTCTTTTAGCCGTACGAAATTCAAGGGGTTGGCAATTAGCTCCGGTTTTCTTTCCATATACCCGATCCATTGGCTCACAAAAGTAGAAAAAAAATCTTTTGCGAATTCGGCTAAAGTCGTATATGTTTCTTTCACACTAAAATAGAATGGCACGACACGCTTTTCAGGGCAGCTCCACAGGATATTGAACAGCCGCTGCAGAAACGCTGTCTTCCCTTTCTTTCGCCTGGCGACGATCGCTTGGCTCTGCGCGATATTAGCGATCAAACGGTTGTACCAAATTCCCAGAAAGTAGTCAAACTCTTTCTTTCTCCCGACGAAGAGGTTGGTGTCACCTATTAGCTCCGGTAAGGCGTAGGTTATCGTTTTCGGCATCTCGAACATCGCTTTCACCCGCTTTTTCCTGTTTGGTAAGATTATAACATAGCGCGTTACCGGGCTACCAAGGACAGAAGATCGAGTTCGCACAGAGGGCGCAGAGCCCAAAAAGACTAGTTCGCACAGAGGGCACAAAGGGCACAGAGGGTACAGAGAGAACAGGCATCGCGGCGTAAGCGCTTCTTCTTTTTGCGACGGCGCGATACCCCGACATCATCGCGATGAAAAGAGAACAAAAGGGGGATCGCGGGGTCCCTTCGGTTACCCCGCGATGAACCACAAAGTTGGCGTTCCCAGCATTTCCAGAAAATA
>MWEM01000099.1 GCA_002071085.1 Thermotogota bacterium ADurb.Bin062
CGGCGGGAGCTTCCAGATGGGGAACACACGAGATGACATCAGGGGAGAGAAAAATGAAAAACCGGCCCACGAGGTGACCCTGAATTATGATTTCTGGATCTGGAAATATGAAGTGACATTCAGTGAATACGACGTGTATTGCCAGCGGACGGGAAAGAGTAAACCGGACGACAACGGTTGGGGCCGAATTTCAAGGCCAGTGATCAACGTGTCTTGGTATGACGCGATCGAATACTGCAACTGGCTGAGCGAACAAGCGGGTATAAAGAAAGCGTATGATAGCCAGGGAAACCTGCTGGACCAAAATGGAAGGGTAACCACGGACATCACGAAAGTGGAAGGGTATCGATTGCCCACGGAGGCGGAATGGGAATACGCGGCGCGGGGGGGGAGAAACTCGGGAGGGTTCCTGTACGCTGGAAGCAACTCTCTGGAAGAAGTAAGCTGGTTCTGGAACGTGTGGTTGGACCCAAATAGCAAAACACAGCCGGTCGGAGGAAAGAAAGAGAACGAACTGGGGTTGCACAATATGACCGGAAACGTGAGTGAATGGTGTCACGACTGGCTCGGGGACTATTCGGCCGTTTACCAGACGAACCCAACGGGGCCAGACAGCGGCGTTCAACGAGTTAAACGTGGTGCTAGCTGGGGTGACTGGGTCAAGTCTAACTTCCGATTGACATTTCGGTTCCGGGGCGAACCTACTTGGCGCACCGCTGAAAGTGGCTTTCGTCTCGCCAGGACGGCGTTTTAACTCTTTGCCCTTCACTCTTTTACGGGCGTTCGCGCTCAGGTTAAAGTTCCTTTCAAAAAGAGCGAAGCGTAGCCCTTTTCGGGGGCTGCCGGCAAGAAGCGGTTTTTGCTTCTTGTTGGCCAAAACGATATTTTTTCCGGGAGGGGAAAGAGACGTTGTGCGCCGTGATTACGATACCGTTTGGGAACACCGCCCGCTAGAGAACGCCGGAAAATAGTCCAGCCTGTTTTTTGGAAGTATCCCGTGAAACCAGCAAAAGCCTTCGTTTGCACTGAGAACACAGAGAACACGAAGTGTAAAGAGGAAAATCGAACCCATGCCGCACGAAAGTGCGGCGTTCCCAAGAGGCGAACCCAGAGGGGCGTTTCTAGAGAGACCTGCCGCGCTTAAGCGCGGCGTTCCCAGGGGGCGAACCCAGAGTGGCGTTTCTAGAAAGACCTGCCCCACTAAAGAGCGCGTTACCAAGGGTCTTTCCTCTAAAGTTGAGGGTTCCATAAAAAGCGCGTACACGTGATGGGCCGCAGGCTAACACCCAGTTGCGAAGCCATATGGCGCGATCATCGAGCGCGGCGCCTTCGGGAAATGGAGAGGATCCCGTGAAAAAGCGTAATTCGAAGCGAGTATCCGATAACTCTTCCTCACAAGAGTCTCCTCGTTCACTCGCCAACACATTAACCGCAAGAAAGAGGGGCGAGCGAGAAAAGTCCCTGGCTATCTTCGATTGGATCACTCGGAATATCGTTTACGATATGCCAAGCTTGAAGTTGGGGATCTATACCCTACAGGAGCCGGAGTTCACTCTTAAATCGCGTCGCGCCGTTTGTGGGGGATTCGCAAAACTGTTCGAGGCGTTGGCGAGGGAGGCCGGGCTAGAAGCCCGTACCGTTATCGGTTTCGCGAAAGGCACCGGCTTCTCGCCCGGGGATTCTTTGCAGGGTAATATCACAAATCACGTCTGGAATGCGGTAAAAATCGACGGAAAGTGGCAGCTGCTGGACTGCACTTGGGGAGGCGGAATTTTCGAGGGGAATGACCGATACCGGTCTCGTTACGAACCCTTTTACTTCTGCCCGGATCCAAAGCATCTCGTTTACACCCATTTTCCGGAAGACCCCCGATGGCAGTTGTTGGACGTCCCCGTTACTCCCAAGGTTTTTATCAACCTACCGCAAGTGTGGCCCGACTTCTTTCGACATCGTATCCGATGCGTGAACGCGCGATATGGAAACCTTAACGCTAGGGGGTTATTAACGCTGAGATTCGCTTCCCCGGATAACGTCCGTTTGTCAGCCGCTTCTGTCGATCCTGACGGGAAGAAAAAAATCAACTCCACCTTCTGCCAACGCTTAAACGGCGAATCAGTCGTTCACTTCGCAAGTCGGCGTTTGGGGCTACACACTCTCGAACTATACGCCCGGAACGGTGTTAACCCCCTTCGTTATAGAAACGTAGAATCTATATCCGCCACTTTGGTCGCCAAGTATTCGATAAGGGTCCTCGCCCCTGAAGTGACCCTTTCGCCCTTTCCGAAAACCTTTGCTATTTTCGCAGATGCGCGCGCCCGGTTAGAAAGTCCGTTAAGCAGAAACCTGACGGCCGGCCATATTCACCATTTCCGAGTCGAGGTTCCGGGGGCGAGAGAAGTCTTGTTAAAAGCCGGGCTTCAACGGATTTCACTGAACCGGGATGGCAGTTGGTTCGAAACGCAGGTTCGTATCGAGAGGGGAGAGATTCTGTTGCTCGCCCGCTTCGGTATGGCGAATCGATACTGGCACCTGCTTCGATTCGAAGGTATATAAACAACGGATAACCCTCATGGGTAAACGGGATTTTTCTGTTTTTCCAGAACGATCGACGTAAGGAACCTTCTAATCCCTTCTATAAACAAAATCACCTCTCGTCTGATCGCAGAAACGCACCGCTTTCCGTTCGGTTCGACAACACCGGCAAGAGACCTTCTTCCCGAAAAACCCCAGAACCGGGATTCCCATAGTTTTGCCCAGTTCGTCCCCGTTATTCTTGAATGCCGATTTTTTTAGACTGGCGTCCTGCAAACGGTCATTCATTCGCTTCCAATATTCCGGTTAAATTCGTAGGTGATAGGCCGCGGGTATGGTCTCGCATTCCGGTGATCCAATGATGCCGAACTAAAGTTCGGCGCTCCCAGTATAAAAGGCGGGCGATACGCCCGCCTGCTTTGCCCGCTGTTCCTTATACTTTGAAGTGTTTTACTTGTGTTTCAAGGTTCTCCGCGAGGGAGTCCAACTCCTCGGCTGCCGCGCTGATCTGTTGCGCGCCCTGCGCCTGTTGTTCGACGGATTGCACTATCTGCTGTATCTGTATAGATATCTCGTTCACCGCTCGCGCCGATGTCTCCATCGCCGTCGCCATCTCTTCCGCAGCCGCCCCCTGCTCTTCGGAGGTGGCCGTGAGATTCTCCACCATGTTCGATGTGTCGTCCACCATCGTCAGTATCTGTCCAAATTGCTTCTCTACCGCTCGCGCTTCCTCGTTTACTTCTTTTATCAATTCCACCGTTTGCTCCGTTGCCTGATTCGATTCCGTCGCGTCGCGCCCCACCTCTTTGAGGATGGTCCCTATGTTGTGCGTCGCCTTTTTGCTCTCCTCGGCCAACTTTCGGATTTCGTCCGCCACAACCGCGAACCCTCTGCCCGCTTCTCCCGCTCTCGCCGCTTCTATAGCTGCGTTTAGTGCAAGCAGGTTCGTTTGCTCCGCAATAGAGGAGATCGTTTCTACGATCTCTCCCACGTTCTTCGCGTGTTTGGCCAACATCTGAACTTTTCCGGCGGTCAACAAGGTCTGTTTCGTCGTCTCATCTATCCGTTTCACCACGGCGGAGATCATCTGACCGCCTTCCCGAGAACGCTCGGCAGTTTTTTCATTCTGTGCGGAGAGCGATTGCGCCGTGTGCGATACGTTTTGCGCGCTCGCCGCGACTTCTTCTACACCGGAATTCACTTCTTCTATCGAGGCCGCCGTGTTTTGTAGTTGTCTGTCCGCCGCGTGAGATTGCGCGGCTACTTCTTCACTCAACGCAAGCTCTTCCTCAGAAACAGCAGCAAGGTTGCTGGACGCGCTTTTGATCTCATTAGAAGCGTGTAGAATCGATACGACTGAATCCCTCAGCTCCCTGCCCATCGTATCGAGCGCTTGCGCCATCTGCGCGATCTCGTCGCTCCCTTTCGCCTCGAAAGAAACGGTCAAGTCTCCCTT
>MWEM01000100.1 GCA_002071085.1 Thermotogota bacterium ADurb.Bin062
TCAAGGCGCGGTGTTGTACGAAGGCACCATCGCCGTGGAGTTTTATTGACATTTCGGAAGATAGAGATAATAGAAGCCCACGATACGGGTTAGAGATGGCGAGCCCGATTGTTGGAGCGCTTTTTTTTGCGCACACGAAATGGACCGCCCGACGATTGGATCGCAGATGGTTGGAGTACTCGAGGGTTGGAGCGCCCGATCTTTAGTCGGGCATGCCCCTTCTTTTATTGTTCCTTTTCGTTTGGTTTGCAGAAAAAACCCATGCCGACCTAAAGAGTCGGCGCTCCGAAAAATACGCTATACGAGAGGCTCCAAGTCGCTCCACACCCTTCGTCGTACTTTCCTTCGTGCGATACTTCTTGTCCAATCGCCGCCTTCGTGGACAGATTCTTTTGTATTGAGTAACTAAACCCATGCCCGACTAAAGATCGGGCGCTCCTGTTCTCGAGCTTATTGTTGCGTTAGCTTAACAAGTGTTATCATCTCACTAATCGAAAGCACAAGGGGGGAAACCATGCGGCAAAAAATACGCCCGTTCGAAACTTCGGACAGTGAAATGGCCTTTGATTTGTGGTTGGCGCAATACGATTTAGAGAGGCAGAAAAACCCGTTGCTGCCGGTTTATGGGAAAAAAGAGAAAGGGCGAATCTTCCGCAACATCAGTGAACGATCTTCAAATGCGGGTGTTTGCGTATTCGACGATGCGAAAATGGTCGGATTTATGCTCACCGGAGATCAGTTTCGCTTCAAATCCCAACCGGCCGTTATCGTTCCGGAATACGCCCACGCCGCGATCGAAGACGGAAAATCCGAAATCTATCAGTTGATGTATCAGGAGCTCAGCGCCGTATGGGCCGAAAACAAGCTTTCACTCCACATCATCGGTCACTTTGCGAGCGATCAGCCGTTAAGGGAAACTTTGTTTTTTTTAGGTTTCGGCGCGATCTTAGCGGAACGGGTGACAGAATGCGCCGCCCAAGAAGGCGCGCCCGATTCAGGGATTTCGGAGTTTTTTTCTGTCGATTCGATGATCGAAATAGAACAGGAGCATCGCGCGTTTTATCCGCAAGCCCCCACCTTCATCCTCAAAGATACTGATCGCGATGGGATACGCGCCGATTTGGAAAATTTGATCGCGGAGGGCAACCATATTTTCGTTTATGAGGAAGAGGGTGTTCCATCGGGTTTCTTCATCGTCGGGGAATCCAGCCGTGAGGAGGATACGGAAGGATTCCTGCTTAGAGAGACGAACACCGCTCAAATAAAAGGGGCTTACCTGAAACCTGCGTTTCGAGGGAAAGGAATCGGCGCTTCGTTGCTCCAAAAATCGATGCAATGGGCTTCTGAAAACGGTTTTCACCGGCTTTTCGTGGAGCACGAGACCGCCAACGTCCTCGGGGCCCGGTTTTGGTCGCGGCATTTTTCTCCCTATCTCTATTATTCGTTGCGGTACATCGACCCAATGGTTTTATAGTTTCTACACGATTCATTATTGCGTGAAAACGATGGCCTCAATGGAGAGCTAAATGATTGGAATACCCGACTTTTGGAGTACACGATGGTTGGAGCGCCCGATCTTTAGTCGGGCAGACCCTTTCTTTTATTGTTCTTTTTCGTTTGGTTTGGAGAAAAAAACCCATGCCGACCTAAAGAGTCGGCGCTCCGAAAAATACGCTACACGAGAGGTTCCAAGCTCTCTTTCGAGCGATACTCCTTGTCCATTCTCAGCCTTCGTGGACAGATTCTTTTGCTTCGAGCAACTAAACCCGTGCCCGAGGATGAAGCGCCCGATCTTTAGTCGGGCAGACCCTTTCTTTTATTGTTCTTTTTCGTTTGGTTTGGAGAAAAAAACCCATGCCGACCTAAAGAGTCGGCGCTCCAAAAAATACGCTCCACGAGAGGCTACAAGCCCTCCTTCGTGCCACTTCGCGCTACTTCGTGTCCTTCGTGGATCGATTCTTTAGTTTTGAGTAACTAAACCCATGCCCGAGGGTGGAGCGCCCGATCTTTAGTCGGGCATGCCTTTTCTTTTATTGTTCCTTTTCGTTTGGTTTGGAGAAAAAACCCATGCCGACCTAAAGAGTCGGCGCTCCAAAAAATACGCTACACAAGAGGTTCCAAGCCCTCCTTCGCCCGATACTCCTTTTCCGTTCTCACCCTTCGTGGATAGAGTCTTTTGCTTCGAGCAACTAAACCCGTGCCCGAGGATGAAGCGCCCGATCTTTAGTCGGGCAGACCCTTTGTTCTATTGTTCTTTTCGTTTGGTTTGGAGATAAAACCCATGCCGACCTAAAGAGTCGGCGCTCCGAAAAATACGCTACACGAGAGGTTCCAAGCCCTACTTCGTGCGATACTTCTTGTCCATTCGCCGCCTTCGTGGATAGAGTCTTTTACTTCGAGTAACTAAACCCATGCCGACCTAAAGAGTCGGCGCTCCGAAAAATACGCTATACGAGACGTTCCAAGCCCCACTTCGGGATTTTATGTTACCCATTCAGCACTGCCCATTTAATGTGCGGTTGCACTGATAGAGTCATAAGATCGGGCATACGAGGTCACGATTGTTGCTGTCTGATACAAAACAACGGCATCATAGTGTTATAATGTAGTCGAGAAGCGACTATATTTTGAAAAGCTAACCCTGAAATTATGTGGTCCTTTTTTGGTGTCTACAACGCAAAAAGGAGGATGGAATGAAGTTAACTGCAATAATTGAACGTGATGGAGATGGATTTGTTTCTCTATGTCCTGAACTCGATATTGCTAGCCAAGGGTGTAGCGTAGAAGAAGCTCGAAACAATCTCAGAGAAGCTTTGGAGCTTTTTTTTGAAACAGCGTCTTCAGAGGAGATTAAAAATAGAGTACACGACGATATATTTGTGACCAGCATTGAGGTGAATGTTGGGTAAACTACGTATTCTATCCGCAAGAGAAGTATGTGCTATTCTTCGCAACCATGGTTTTGAAGAAGTCCGAAGACGTGGCCGCCACATTATCATGCAAAAAAGAACAACTACTGAAACAATAACGGTTCCGATTCCAAACTATTATGAGTTACGTATTGGTACTTTGCAGTCGATTATTCGGCAAAGCGGATTAGATAGGCGAGATTTTGAGTGATGCGAGCATAATAGGGGACGGTTCCGGAAAACGCCCGAGCCGCGATCGAAGACGGATAGAAAACCCAAGTATGGGAGATACACGAAAGACATGAAGACATATGAGGGTAAGGATGAAGCGCCCGATCTTTAGTCGGACATGCCCTTTCTTTTATTGTTCTTTTTCGTTTGGTTTGGAGAAAAAAACCCATGCCGACCTAAAGAGTCGGCGCTCCAAAAAATACGCTACACGAGAGGTTCCAAGCCCTCCTTCGAGCGATACTCCTTTTCCGTTCTCTGCCTTCATGGATAGAGTATTTTGCTTCGAGCAACTAAACCCATGCCGACCTAAAGAGTCGGCGCTCCCATAAATGCGCTCCACGAGAGGCCCCAAGCCCTCCTTCGAGCGATACTCCTTTTCCATTCTCTGCCTTCATGGATAGAGTCTTTTGCTTTGAGTAACTAAACCCATACCCGAGGGTGGAGCGCCCGATCTTTAGTCGGGCAGACCCTTTCTTTTATTGTTCCTTTCCGCTTGGTTTGGAGAAAAAACCCATGCCGACCTAAAGAGTCGGCGCTCCGAAAAATACGCTACACAAGAGGTTCCAAGCCCTTCTTCGTGAAAGGATTCCATATCTTTCGAGTTCTTTGAATAAATGGTATAATCGTAATTAGTATAATACAGATTATACTAAT
>MWEM01000101.1 GCA_002071085.1 Thermotogota bacterium ADurb.Bin062
ACGGCGCGATACTGTTTTGTAAGTGTCTTGAAAAACAGGGTTCGCACAGAGGGCGCGGAGAACACAGAGAAAAGACTCTAGAGAAAGCCCTGAGAATGCCTTGGGACCGCCCTGGCAACGTCGAACTTCGTGGGTTATCGCGGCGTAAGCGCTCCTTCTTTTCGCGACGGCGCGATACTGTTTTGTAAGTGTCTTGAAAAACAGGGTTCGCACAGAGGGCGCGGAGAACACAGAGAAAAGATCCTAGAGAAAGCCCGGGGAATGCCTTGGGAACGCCCTGGGAGCGTCCTGTGAACGCCAAACTTTAGTTTGGCATGGGTTTTTTATCTCTTCACTGGGTGCGCTCCCATGCATGATCATCGCGGCGTAAGCGCTCCTTCTTTTCACGATGGCGCGATACGTTTTTGTACTTGTCTGGAAAAACAGGGTTCGCGTGGAGGACACAGAAAACACAGAGAAAAGATTCTAGAGAAAGCCCTGAGAATGCCTTGAGAATGCCTTGGGAGCGTCCTGGAAACGCCGGACTTTAGTTCGGCATGGTTTTTTTCACTTCGCGCGTTCCGAGAGCAAATCGCGGGGTCGAAAAATACGCTTCTTTACCCCCTTGAAGGGTCAAACGAGCTCTAATGGTGACTCTGTCGGAGGCTTTTTTCCTTCCGCTTCTTTCCACTTTTCTATTGCGCCCCGATATTATTCCCGCACAAAATTCTTCCGTGATAAAAACTTCCTCTTTCGCGAGATAGGCGTCCTTAGCGGGAGCTTTTTCTCTTTGTTTTTTCTAAAAAGTCTAAATACGAAGGCGCTTGACAAAGAGAGAGTATTGTGGTAATATATATGCGTTAAGCATATATATGGAGGATAGAAATGCGGGGCGGACATCGCGGAGGTCAAGGGCGGTTTGGAAGGGGCCGGGTACTGTTTGAAGGATACATTCTGTTGTTACTGTACGAAAAACCGTGTCACGGGTACGAGTTGGCGAAGCAACTGACCGACTTGGGAATACATCTGCCCGGAGTAGGCGCGATGGGTCATTTATACCGGACTTTGATGGTTTTCGAAGAGAGCGGGTGGATTCGCTCCTATTGGAAGACAGAGGATATTGGACCAGCCAAAAAGGTGTACGAAATAACGAACGGTGGAAAAGATATGTTGATGGGCATCTCAAAGGACTTAGAACACACGAGGTATCAGATTGAGACATTTCAAAAACGTTTGCAGGCAAAACTATCTACGTGAAAGGGGGTGAGACGATGCCATATGGAGACGGAACGGGCCCTGTTTGGGGCAGAGGAATCGGTTGTGGAGTTCCGAGAGGCTATCGAGCGCGCTTTTTTAGACGCGGGTTCGGAAGAGGATTAGGTTTCCGCCGGTTTTGGGGCGAACCGTTCGAGGGCGATTATGTTCCGATGACGCCCGAGACTGAACGAGAGATATTAGAACAAGAAAAACAGTACTTGACGCAACGGTTGGCTTACATTCAGGAACGACTGGGGAAAGAGTAGTCTCCCCTAAAGGTCAGGAGGGAACAGTATGAAAGTATTGGTAACGGCCGAGGGCGACACGGCTCAGGCATCGGTGTGTGGCCGACTGGCTCGGGCACCCTATTTTCTGATCTATGACACGCAAACCGAGCAATGGACATCCTATGCTAACCCCTACCAGCAGGAACACGGAATGGGATCTCGTTTCGCGCAGTTCGCTGCGCAGAAAGGCGTACAGGTTGTACTCGGCGCGGCGCCGGGGCCAAACGCGAAAGCCGCTCTCGACACCTTAGGCATTAAATTCGCGTTAGCTACCGGCGTCACTGCCCAAGAAGCCCTATCGCAATATCTGGCCACCCATGCGTAGCCTCACGGTGGTGTCCGGAAAAGGGGGAACCGGCAAAACGCTGTTCTCTACCAACTTGGCTTGGCTTTTCCATCAAAAGGGTGTGGCCACCCAGCTGTTGGATGTCGACGCCGAAGAGCCGAATGCCTCTCTGTTTGTGCAGTTCATTCCGATTCGCACACAACCCGTCGAAAAACTCATCCCCCACATCGACGAGAGTTTGTGCGATCGGTGTGGGCTTTGTATGAAAGAGTGTCAATTTTCCGCCATCACGATCGCCCCGAAAAAGATGGCGGTTTTGGCCCCGCTCTGTCACGGGTGCGGCCTATGCGCGCGTCTTTGTCCGCAAAAAGCGATCACAGAGTTGCCTAAAACGATCGGGAATATTCGTTTGGGAAAAACACAGGAGGGCTTTTCCTTCGGAGAAGGGATTCTGAATATCGGAGAACCCTCCGCTGTTCCCGTGATCCGTCAGTTGAAAAACCTGGCTCCAAAAGACGCGCAGATTCGGATACTCGACGCGCCACCCGGAGCATCCTGTTCGGTGGTCGAATCCTTGTCCGGGTCCGACTCCGCTTTATTGGTGACCGAGCCCACCCCGTTTGGTTTGCACGACCTGCGCGCGGCGATCGCCGTCGTATCGGAAATGAAGATTCCTTTCAAAGTCGTGATCAACCGGTTTGACGCCGGCTCAAGCGAGTACGTGGAGAAGATAAGACATCTGGACGCAGAGGTGATCGCTACGCTGCCTTTCGATAGGAAAATCGCATCCGTCTACGCGGAGGGGAAGCTGGTGGTCAAAGAGCTACCGAAATACCTTCCGGTCTTTGAACGGATTATCGAAGCCATAGGGAGAGGATTCGCGTGACCAAACATATAGCCATTATGAGCGGCAAAGGAGGAACCGGAAAGACGACGGTCGCTGCCTCTTTCGCCTATCTCGCCCAAAGGCCGCCCACAACCCGAATCGTGATCGCGGACGCGGATGTGGATGCCGCGAACCTTCATCTGTTGCTCGATTTTCGATGCGAAAACCAAGAACGGTATTTCGGTGGAAAGAAGGCCATCATTGAGCCGACTCGTTGCGTGGGTTGCGGGCTATGCGAACCGGTATGTCGATTCTTCGCGATACATATGGAAAACGATCTGGCCCATATCAACTCGCTTACTTGTGAAGGGTGCAAAGCCTGTGTTTTCGCTTGCCCTCACGACGCGATAACGATGGAAGCGATGCAATCCGGTTGGTTACGCGATGGAAGCGCTATCGGGATACCTTTCGCAGACGGGGAGTTATTCCCGGGAGAAGAAACGAGTGGTAAGCTCGTCACGGAAGTCAGAAAACTCGCTGACGGAAAGGCGCTGAAGGAAGCGGCGGCTTCGGTTTTGGTCGATGGTGCGCCCGGTATCGGTTGTTCTGCGATTGCTTCTATTACCGGGGCCCGCGCGCTCATCATCGTGACGGAGCCATCAAAAAGTGGATGGCATGATCTGGAGCGGATGATGGAGACGGCCAAGCACTTCAACGTCCACTACAGCGTGATAATCAATAAATACGATATCAGCGAAGCGTACACGCAGTTTGTGAAAGAAAACCTGAAGCGAAGAAACGCAGACATCATCGGCCTCATCCCTTTTGATGAGCGCGTCGTCGAGGCGACGAGGAAAGGAGTTCCTGTTGTACAAATCGGGGGGGCCGCTTCCGAGGCAATCACCCGAATATGGGACACTACGATAAGGCCATTGCTCTTGGAATGAGATTTTTTCGAAATAACCCTCACCCTTGAACGAAGTCGTGAGACGGTAAAACTCCGTCGACCCCGTTCTCACGCTGATCGCGCCCTGCGCCTTTGTTTCCCGCCAGGGCGTTCGTTCGTAATATCGCTTTTGCTTTTTCGCCAACCCAAAACATTTCCTTAGTTTATTACAATGATAGTCCCACAAGGTTTGCAC
>MWEM01000102.1 GCA_002071085.1 Thermotogota bacterium ADurb.Bin062
TTTCAACGATTTCATGCGGGTTTCAGCGTTGTTTTTTCTTATTTTTTCCCTTTTTCTCCAAAACCGGTCGAAAGTTTGGTAGGGCTTTTTCGGTTATTCTTCGGCAGAAGCCCTTACGTGACCTTCGATCACCATTTCATTTGCTGACTCGATTCCGAGCCGGACATATTTCGATACACGTGTACGGGGTCTTCTGGCAATCGGGTCCCGTCGGTTCTCACTTCCCCTTCGGAGGATACGGAAAACTCGTTTTGACGGTCTCCGGCCTGCGCCCAAACACTCTCGTTGGTGGTCAAGGTACCCCCCGAAGAGTGGCGAAAAATCCCCCCGCCCCCTTCGTAAAGGGCGGTGTTAGAGGATACGGTTAGGCGGTTCGCCGCTATCGTTCCCCGATTCACAGCTATCCCACCCCCGTTTTGCTTGGCGAAGTTCCCGTCTATCACAAGGCCTTCAGCGTACAAGGCCCCGTTATAGTATACATAGATGCCCCCGCCGTCACCAAAATCAGCGGTATCCTCACAACGATTCATCACGATAGCCGTCTCTTCCGCAACGAGCGCACCGTTCGCAAGGTAGATTCCCCCTCCGTTTCGGGTTGCCGTATTGTTGGAGACCACCGATCGCGCTATCGTCGCAGTACAGGCGATATAGAGGCCTCCACCGGCGGTTTTGGCACGATTGTCCGAAATCAGGCAGTTTTCGATTCGTAGGTTTTCGGCGCGAGCATCGATCCCGCCTCCGGATGTTCCGGCCTCGTTGTTTATTACCTCGCTATCGACCATCGTTAGGGCGCCAGAAAACATATGGATTCCTCCGCCCTGACTTCCAGAACGATTTCCAACGATCTTCGCGCGTCTGAGGGTTAAGCGAGAATCCTTCCCGTAGAGGTAGATAGCCCCGCCATCTTTTTTCCCGTCGATGCTGCCGCCGGTTATTTCGATGTTCTCCAGGGTTACGGACGCCCCATTCGTTATATGGAAGACGCGCCCTCTTCCTTCCATATCGATCGTGAATGGGTTGTCCGGTTGCCCCAAGATCGTGATCTCCTTCCCGGAAATTTTTAGTTCTGCTTCTTCGTTTCTCAGAACCGTTCCTCCCCTCACGACGATCAAGCCTTTCTCGGGCGCGCCTGAAATCGATTGGCTCAATAGGTCGAAATAGGCGAGAAAAGCGCCTGTCGAATCGTAAAGAGCAATCGGCGGGGGGATCGTGCGAAAGCGACTCGTGGGTGATATAGCCGATTGCCCGTCGGATTGGTGGGCTTCAACCGCCCAGTGGTACGCTGTATCACGGTCTAATCCGGAAATCTCCCATTCACGTGTTTCAGGGTCTTCAATCGCGATCGGCGGGTCGAACGGACCACCTTCTTTCGCAAAATACAGAGAAAATCCCGTCAACGTCGGGGGTTCTCTGGCGGAGAGGTTCGATCGCCCTCCGGGCGTCGCTTCCCAACTCAACCTCACCTTAGTGGCCACGTCTGTCTCCGCGTTTAGAGGGAACATTAACCGAATCTCCGGCGGGTAGAAGCTTTCTCCTTGGGTCATAAAGCAGCGTTCCACACTTTCTACCCGTTGTCCGTCAGACTGATGTGCGATGACCTTCCAACGATACTCCTGATGGTAATTCAAGGAGTGTAGGGAATGGCTATTTTTCGTGAGCGCGATCGGAAGGGGTAAGCTCTCTCCGGTCTCGTAGAAGTATAGCTCGTACTCGGTGATGAAGGCGACTCGGGCAGAATGGTTCGTTTGATGGCCGGGGGTGGCTTGCCAGCTCAGTGTTATCGCTGTCGCGCAATCCGTTTGGCCGTTTTCGGGGTAGAGAAGGGCCAATATCGGGGGCGCATAGGTCGCTGCTTTCGTGCGAAAGCTCCGTTCTTCGCTTTCCGCGGATTGCCCGTCGGGTTGATAGGTGACGACCTTCCATCGGTACGTCGTACCGTATAGGAGAGAAGAAACCGTTTTTTCGCATTTTCGGGTATGGTAAGGAATACCGTACGGCTGACCGTCGGGCCGAAGGAAGAGATCATACTCGAGGGGTGAATCGGCGCGCGCTTCTATATTGCATAGATCCCCGTGTTTTCCGTCCCAAACGAACGTGACCTGGGTATCCATATTGGTTTTACCATCTTCCGGGCCTAGCAACCTGAGGGAAGGCTCGGCATATTTCCTGGGGGCGGTTTGGAACTTCCATTCCGTGCTCGTGGCGGTTTTTCCGTCCGATTGCTTCGCGACAACATACCATCGATAGGAGGTGCCGTAATTCAGACCGCTGATAAGGAAGCAGGGAAGATTTACCGTCGCGAACTCGGTGGGTTCTTCTGCGCCATCTTCGGTTATATGGACGTGGAACTCCGAAATCTCAACAAGTCGAGGAAATGTCTCCAACAGGTCTCCCGGAGCGGCGGCCCAGGTTAAAATGAGTTCTGTCGCTTGATCCGACGCTCCATTTTCTGGGAAGATCAAAGAGATTTGCGGAATACCGTATTCTCTCTTTTTTGTTTTAAACGTCCACTCAGGACTATCCGCTGATTGGCCATCACTTTGATAGGCCCTCACGATCCAACGGTAAAGGCTATGCTCCGCTAAGTCCGTGATCTCGCACTCAGGTTCCTGAAGCAGGAACGTGTGCTCGGCGGCGCCTTCGTTATCTAAGAGAAGGCGCAGGTCATAGTGCGTGATCGTCGCGGAAGGAATAGGGGTTCCCGGGGGATTTCCCGGAACGGCCGACCATCGCAGCACAAGGTTGAAAGGCTGGTCGAGGCTTCCGTCCTCAGGGAACGGATTCTCTATTCGAGGGGGCTCCCAAGTCATAGGCACCGGGGTATTTAAGCAAGAAGTCACAAGCATCGCGAAGCCAACGATAAAGAGTATAGCCACAGAAATCGCGAGTGAGAGCGCGATGTTCTTTACCATAAAGCCTCCAGCTACCAAACGGAAATAGAGAACATGGACATTTTATCATAGGTTCCGAACCTAAGACCAGTAACGTTTCTCTTTTGACTTATCCCGCCCTCCGACAATCACATCAGCGTGCCCCCGATTCCTTTGTTTCGGTTTTGGGGCGCGATACGACGCGTCACGAGCGGGAGTGCCGCTTTAAGGTCGATCTCCACGTCTACTTGTTGAGTGTGTTTTCTCCTTCGTTTTTTGGGCTTTACCCACTCCAGACAGCGCCATTCTCAGCCCTCCCGTTACCGTGTGGGTCACGTTATGGGGTGACATATCTAAGAGGTTCATCGCGGGGTAACCAACGGGACCCCGCGATCCGAATTTTGTTTTTCTAAAGTGTCGCGATGGGCCAGAAAAAAAGCATATCGCGCCGTCGCGAAAAGAAGAGGCGCTTACGCTGCGTTGGCGCGCCTGGGAGCGCCTTACTTTAGTCCGGCGTGTTCAAAAAAGTAAAAGATGGTTTCGCACAGAGTACGCAGAGAACACAGAGGAAACATAAACCTGGTGTTGACTCTCATAAACACCTTACTTCTTTGTGCCCTCCGTGTGAGTTTTTTTCAAGATATGCCAACTTAAAAGTTGGCGTTCACAGTAGACATGCCGAACTAAAGTTCGGCGTTCCCAGGGCGTTCACAAAAACTGTGCCGAACTAAAGTTCGGCGTTCCCAGGGCGTTCACAAAAACTGTGCCGAACTAAAGTTCGGCGTTCCCA
>MWEM01000103.1 GCA_002071085.1 Thermotogota bacterium ADurb.Bin062
CGGAATTGCCCGAAGGTGTCTCTTTACAGTTTTATTTTGTGCGTTTGGAAATGGAATAAGCCGGGGAAACCCGGCGGAGCCTCGGAGAGATAGTTACCGTACAATAGCGTTAACCAAACCAAAGCCCCCTTACGGGGGCTTTTTTTGTTATCAACTCGCTACTAAAATTATTATGGGTTTCAATCCACGCGGCGAAGCGCGACGCTGATATACGGTTCGGCCTCGAACACCATACCGAACCGCCTAACTATGCTCTTTTGGCTGGTGCCGAGGGCTCCGCACCATCTCAGCGCCTAATTAGGCTATTTCGGCGCGATGTTCAGGAACCCTTATTTGATAACTTGTGACTGTTTTTTTAGGATAAACCTTATAAGTGTATGTGATATAATATACTTACAAATTATAGTGAGGGGGCAAAAAGATGGAAAATCCAATCAAAACGTTTCTCGTGCAGAAAGGAATCAGCACGATCGAGTTCGCGCGTATTGCCGGTGTTCACGGGATAACGGCTCACAATCTGATGGTCGGTTATCAGCTCAAGCTGTCAGAACGCGTGCTTGCAGCATTGGAGAAGCTCGGTGGGGATTCCGAAAATCTGCGGAAGGAGTACGAGGCATGGCGACAATTGTCGAGGTGACCGCGGAGCGACGGGCGTTGAATTGTAGATGTGGCTTTTTGAATATGCTTTGCGGCTTGTCCGCTTGAATGTGAGGTGTTTTAATGTACGCTACTGAATTGATCGAAGTAACAAGATTAAAACCATTTCCGGTTCGAGATATCCGGCCGAGCACGTTGGAGAAGATAAAGAAACGGATCACGGAATCCGGCTATAATCCGGCTCGCCCGCTTTCGGTCGTCAAGAGCAACGGTTCATTCTTGATCGCGGACGGCAATCATCGGTTTGCCGTGATTCAAGAACTAAACATCGATAAGGTCCCGTGCGTTGTGTATGAGGAAGGCCACGATCCCTATGCCCTCGCCGTAAACGGGAACCAAGACGAGGACACCTACGCGCCGATGGATTTGTTTGATTGGCTCGATTTGATCGCAAAGCTCCAAGATGATGGGACCACGCAAGAGAAGATTGGCGAACGGATTGGTTGGAGCCGGGAAAAGATAAAAAACCACGTTACATTACGTTCAAAAATTGGTACGGAGATTCTGGTTTTTGCCAAAAGTTTTCAAGAGGGTCGCGTACCAGAGTTTGGTACAAACGTACCAAAAAATGAACGGAGTGTTACAACGTGCGATTTCACCGAGTGGTGGTTTCGGAATTCGGGGTTGTATGAATTAGAAGCGGATGACCAGATGAAAGTGATGGAATGGTTTTGCGTAGAAGAGAAATGCAAGGCTGCCAAGAAAAAGCTGGATGAAAAGGTTGAATACTACAAAGGCATCCGCAGCCAGCTCAAAATGATGGAAGAGCAACTTTCTCCGGAGATCTCGGATGAGAAGAAAGCTGAGTTGTTCGAGGCAATTCACAAAGGTGAGTACAGCGATAAAAGGTTGGAATCCGTTATCAAGCAGCTCAACGAAGGAGTGAAAAACAAGGCCAAGTTTGGTGTGGATGCTTTGGAAGGTATCAAATCATTATCTGATAACGAAGTTGATGTTGTGATCACCGACCCGCCTTATGGGGTGGATTTCAAATCCTCCCGGAGAACTGGCAACCCTGAGTTTGATGATTCGTTGGGTATCTTGGAGTATTTCGATGATCTGTGCGTTGAGTTGAAACGGGTATGCAAGGAAAACGCTCATATCTACGTTTTTTGCGGCTGCGTAAATGCTTTCGAGTTCAAAAGAATCCTCTCCAAACACTTTGAAGTACATGATAACTGGCTCACTTGGGTGAAGAATAACCACACGCCGTGTGATTTCAAAGCGCGGTATGCCTCCAAGTATGAGATTATCTGGTTCTGCACGATGCCGAACGGGAAAGAACGAAAATTGAACAACTCCGTTTCGCCTGATGTACTTGAGTTCGCAATTCCGCAAGATAAGGTTCACGATTGCCAGAAGCCGGAGCCTTTATTGGAATATCTAATCAAAAACTCCAGCAGTTCTGGTGAAGTGGTTCTCGACCCGTTTGCCGGTTCAGGTTCCACGTTACTGGCGGCCGCAAAATGTAAACGCTATTTTATTGGATTTGAGAAGGAGGAAAAGTACAGCTCTGATTTCTCGCGAAAGTATGGTGATGTGTGTCATGATTAAACTTTTTCACGAGAAAATTCAAACCAAGAAAGGTGATTTTGGAGAGCTATTGGTGGATGAGTATATCAAAAGCAGAAAGAAAATGATCCCATACGAACCAGTATGGCCGGGTGCTCATCCGTTTGACCGGATTCTGGCATCTCCAGACAAGAAAGATTTGCTGATTCTGGACGTGAAGAGTAAGGCAAGACGGCAAATGTATCCAGATCAAGGTATCGACTTTAAACATTACATCCAGTACAAGACTATATCAGAAAAGTACAACATCCCAGTATTTCTTGTGTTTGTAGATGAAGGCAAGGGCGAGGCATACGGCAACTATTTGCGAAACTTGGAAATACCTGTATCCATAAGGGTGAGAGACCAAGAAAAAGATTATCCATCCATCGAATTTAGCGGTGCCAAGATCATATACTTCCCGATTTCAAACATGATTACTTTATTTCACCTCACATCTGAGCAACAAAAGGCATTGCGCGATCTCTCGAGCAGAAATCCATCTTACCGGTACGCGAATAATTGTTCTGTTTCGTGCGAAGTTTCAACGCCTGCTTTTGTTACAGCCCGATCAAAAGAATAACTAAGATTTCAAACCCCTGAAGCCTGAAAACGGCACGTGGTGTATCGTTAATGGGCAAATTCTTCCAAACCCCTTGAATTCAGCCTTTAACGCGAAATAAAGCCGATTTCTCATTACGATTGAAACCAACAATAACCGCATCGAATCTTCTGATTACGCTACACACAGGCGGGATATACATATTAAGTATATCTCGCGTTTTCTTGTATAATCGCCGCTTGCTTTTTTATGCTTTTGAGGTATAATCGATACGTCCAAACGATAACTTACTCTTACTCTTTAGATTCAGCCCGATCACTGACAAGCGCCGAGCGCCATAACCTCGAGCCGGGATCATACAATAACTTCGGCTGTTTATCTAACGTATAAACAGACCTCGGCAAGTCCTTCTGCCGGTATGAAAAACCACCGAACCATTTTAAAGGTGAGAGTTCATACGAAAAGTTCTGCCATGGGTGTCGACCTGAGATAGCCGGAAAACCCCGGTAGGTCGACAGAAAACCGAAGCCCTTCTAAAGCCGAATACAGCCGACCAGTCGATTTGCTTGTTTTTTGACTTTTTGCGATATCGGCTGTATACGAGCCTTTGATGGGTTTCAATACCACCATGGTCGACGAGGGACGATACGGTTTTCACGAGATATGCGATTGCTCTTGCGGTTTCAATACCACCATGGTCGACGAGGGACACGCGGCGATGTATTCCTTACGCGCGGCCTCTTCCGTTTCAATACCACCATGGTCGACGAGGGACAGGGCGCCGCAAAACAAAACGCGGATAACCCCCAGAGTTTCAATACCACCATGGTCGACGAGGGACGAGCTTATTTTTCGTCCGGAAAGGAAAACCGGATCGGTTTCAATA
>MWEM01000104.1 GCA_002071085.1 Thermotogota bacterium ADurb.Bin062
CCACAATTTGTCCGAAAAGTCCGATTTTATCGGGCTTTTCGGCGTTCTGGGACTAAGTTTTTGGCTGATTCTGATCGCTCCCCTCACTTTAAAAAGAAAGAGGGCACTTTACCCCCGGATGGCGGCTAAGATTGCCTTAGTTCCCACCATGTTGATCGCTCTTTTCAAGTTGTAGGCAAGAAAACTGAGCCCCAGCTCGGCTGTGACCTTTTCTTTTCCTTTGCAGAGCACGTAGTGCGCACCGTCGTACCATTTCACCGTTCCAAACGGGTGCTCCGACAGGCACATTCGTTGATGTATTTTTTCGGGAGCTTCCTTGATTCGCAGAATAACCTGCTTTTTGTGTTTGTCTTTCCTGTGAAAGCTGTTGTACAGCGTTGCTCCCTCCGGCAGCGGGTTCAGCTTCTGTCCTTTTCTCCCGTACATCATCACGGGCACGTATTCGGTATTCGGGCCGAAGTATACCTCCTTGCGGCTGTTAGAGTTAGAGTCCGTACACCGGGTTTGGCATTGCCTGCACGCTTCCCTGCTCGCGTAGACGCTGCCCTTTCCTTTTGTTTTGAGTTTTGTCAGCGTACGGTTCATTGGGCAAGTCACCGTATCGTTAGCATTCAGACTGAAGCAGCTCAGTTCCGTCTGCCCCCGTACTTCCACCTCGATCGCCGTTCCCTCGTAGCACTTGGGGAGTACGCCGGCGTGGATGCATTTTTGGATGTTACTTGGATTTGCAGAGGCTCGCTCTTCCTCGCTGATCTCGTTTTCCACATACTCAACAGCGTAGATACGTTCCCTCTTGTCGTATTTCATGGCCACGTTCGGAACGATGCCGTTCATGACGCAGTCGAGAATATCCGCACGGCTCTCGTACCCTTTATCCGCCACAGCTTCGATGGTTTCGACTTCAAGGATCGCCTTTGTGTTTTCGACCACTTCTTTTAAAAGGCCCTGGTCGGTGTTGCGGTTCGTTATCTCATATTCCGCGATCAGATGACTGCCGCCGTCCACAGCCGTCTGCACATTGTAGGAGCAGTGGAAGCCGTCCTTCGAGTGCATCCGCCGCGCCTCGGGATCCGTCAGCAGAAGCTGCGTTTCTCCGCTTACCGTCAGTTCCTTGAGAAAACCCCGGTATTTCTCCTTGCGGCTGCGAAGCTCCTCCACAACTGCCTTGATCTGTGCCTTCGTCAACACCACAGCGTCCGGCTCGCGCGTATCCTCCTCGTCCATTCTCGACAGATACGCCGAGATATTTGCGTCGATCCGTTCCAGCTTCTTGTTCAAAATCTCCGCGTTGTAGCAGTTATCTTTACTGTTTACCGCCCGGAACTTCGAGCCGTCCACCGCAATCAGTTCCTTTTGGTACAACCCCAGCTTCATGCACAGCTTTACAAAAGCTTTAAACACATTCTTGAGGGCTTTGGCATTGTTTTTGCGAAAGTCGGCGATCGTGCGAAAATCCGGTGTCAGCTTCCCCAGAAGATAAAACAGTTCCACATTCCTTCCGCACTCCGTCATGAGTCTGCGGCTCGAGCGTATGCGGTTGAAGTAACCGTACACATACAGCTTCAAAAGATCTCGCGGGTCGTAGGGCGGTCTGCCGGTCTCGCCGGGAACGGCGTGTTCAACGCCCAACGCCTCGAGGTCAAGCCCATCTACAAACGCGTCGATCACTCGAACGGGATTCTCTTCGCTGATGTAATCCTCAACGCAATCCGGCAGCAGTGTCAACTGCCCTCGATTCTCGCCTTCTACATATTTCATGTGCTTCACCGCCGTTATCTTCTTACCTCTATTATATCATGCGGCGGGCATACGGTGGGTTTTCGGACGGTCTGGCCAAAAAGAATCGACGGTTTCGAAAGAAAGCGTCGATTCTTTTTGTACTCTTCACTCTTCTCTTTTCGTTCTTCACTTTTCATTAAAATTGTCGTTTCCAGAGAAAAGATAAGAGAGAAAAAAGAAGAGAAAAGGTAGTTTTGCTTGCGCAAAACATTGATTTTGAAACAACTAAATAATAGAATAGCGATGAGGTGAAACTGATGCGCAGCCCACTTTTAGATAAATCCCTTGATTTCGCTGTAAATATAGTTCAGTTTTATGAGGATTATTAAAAAACCAAAAAGGATACGACCATTGCAAAGCAATTCCTTCGTTCTGCTACAAGCATCGGTGCCAACATCAACGAAGCGGTTTATGGTAACAGCAAAGCGGATTTTATATCCAAACTTCACATTTCACTCAAGGAAACCGGTTTGGCGAACACTGTTGAAACGAACCAAACTCGTTGAAGAATAGTCTGGGACATTAGTTCGGTAAATTACACACACATAAGACCTGCCAAACCGGCAGGTCTCGCAGTTTTGGTTTCCGAGTTATTCTCTTAATGTATGCTTTTCGTCTGCCCCAATGCGGGATACGTGCCGGTGACGAAGGCGAATAACTAAAATAACTGTCGAATATGAAAATTGTTTACAATTTATCCATACATTCTTTTTTAGACTATGTTATATACATAATATGGCATGTGCTTCAGAAAGGAGTGGATTACCTTGTTTTTGAGCAAAATAGCATTGGCTTGTTTTCCGGGGGAAAGAAACAACGACATAGCAAAAGGAGAACGAAAATGAAAAGGTTGTTTGCATTGGTGTTGTCGCTTGTCCTTTGTTTGAGTATCGGAGCACCGGCGTTTGCCCTTGAGGGGGATCTTGCGCATAGGGACTCCACAAACATTCCTGTGGCGGGGAGCGATGCTTTGGTCACGTTTGTGCCGGAACTGGAGATTACCATTATTAGCACTCGCGTCGAGGATACCGACTCTATTGAGCTTGCGAGTATCGACTGGACGCCGTATGGTCCGGATGAAAAAGAGGTCGTAGCCGCTTTCAACAACCGGATTCTTGATAGAAACGGTGTTGTGATGGCAACGGTTACGTCGTACGCTCGAGGAGTCTATTCCTTTGTTAGCCCCCCCCTGGAGTCAAATGTTAAGCGTAACGGCTGCGGTATCCAGCCCTTTTGCGAATGATATTTCATACTCCTCCTCAGTAAGCGGCAATAAGGGATATTTGGACCTGTACTTTGTAAGCGTCTATCTTGCGACATTTATCTATACAATCTCTACAAGCGATGTGATTACCCAAAGCAGCTAAAGTGTTTTACCAAAAATGGCGGGGGGAAGAGCCCCCGCTTTTTATTGTACTCCTTCTAACCTATTCCCTCATCCATCTCACATCGTATGCGATGGCAGCGTAGAGATACACTTCAATCGACAATGCCTGTGCAGAAAACTTCTTTAGCATCCTTAAATGCGAATGAATCTATCGTGAAAAGCCAAAAACGCTGGACACAGCTGAACAGCTGATCGACGAGTATATTGAATACTATAATTATGAACGATTACAAGTTAAGTGCGGCTGTACGCCATATGAATGGCGAACCATGGCATGTAATGCTGCGTAAATCATTGAAATATTAAGCAATCACGCGATAGGGTTCAAAAATCGCTGTCCGTTCTCAGGGGTTCGCCACAAACCTTAGGGGGTGCATTTGTATCAAAATTTGAGTTTAGGAATAAATAGGGATTTGAAGGGCGGAATAAGAAAACGTCACAGTGCAGGCGAAGCTGAGCGCGTCCGG
>MWEM01000105.1 GCA_002071085.1 Thermotogota bacterium ADurb.Bin062
GGCCTATACCTGCTTTTCTCTAAGGATGGCAAGCCGATCCTCATCCCCGAAAACACCAACCCCGTGATTTCGGAAAAACTGTTCCAACACTACGAAGACCAGTCTGAAGAACTCTGGATGGACTACCTACCCGAAACGGGCACGATCCTCTTTACCCTACCGGCTTCACACAAGGGTAAACATCTGTTTTTCGGTTTGGAAAGCCGCGACGAAGCCAAGATCAGTTTTTTGATCCAACTATTGAGATTGGGGTTCAAAGATCTATTGGCGCAGATTATCTTTGATTGATGGGAGAATGACGATGGAAAAGAATCCACTCACGTTGATCGGAACTCAATTGGTGCGTTCGGACGCGTCCGAGAAGGTCTTAGGCGCGGCCAAATACGTAGACGACCTACACTTCTCGGATACGGTCTATTTGGCGATCAGAACAGCTGAAGTCGCCTCCGGAGCGTTAAGATCGATCGATATTAGTAAAGCCCGAGGGTCACACGGCGTACTGGCCGTATTAACTCACGCCGATATCCCCGGTGAAAATCAAATGGGATCACCCGTACCCGATTACCCAATCCTACTCAAGCCCGGAGATGAGATACGATACGTGGGCGATTACGTCGCCTTCGTGGTGGCGCACACCCGGGAGCAGGCCTTGCGCGCCGCAGAAAAAGTCACGGTTATGGTCGCTGAAAAGAAGCCGGTTTTGTCTTTGAATGAGCGTATACGAGAATTGCAGAAAGGCGGAGATTACGTTCCCGCCGTTCACCAGAAGATACGCAAAGGCGATTCGGATCCGAAGACGATGTTCGATTCCTGCGACTACGTCTTCGAAGGGGACTTTTTCGCGGACTATCAGGAGCATGCCTACTTGGAGACGCAAGGTATGATCGCCCTATACGATCAAGACAATGTGATGACCATCTACGGGTCGATGCAATGCCCCTATTACGTTCAGAACGGGGTAGCCCGAGCCCTCGGCTTTCCCATCAACCGGATACGCATCATCCAGTCGGTCACCGGAGGGGCGTTTGGCGGGAAAGAAGAGGTGCCCACCTATTTCGCCATACCCGCAGCTTTAGCCGCCTATCACCTGCATCGGCCGGTCAAATTGGTTTTAAGCAGAGAAGAAGATATCCAATGGACCAGTAAACGGCATCCGATCAAGAGCCGCTACAAAGTGGGCATCGCCGACTACGGCCGTTTGCGCTCCATACAGGTGGAAGCGCACGCCGATATCGGAGGCCATTCCACCCTCTCTCCCACCGTTTTGTGGCGATCGAGCGTCCACGCGGCAGGGGCATACGAGATCCCGAACGTACGGGTGGATGTCTACGGCCACTACACGAACAAAGTCCCTTCCGGCGCCTATCGCGGTTTCGGGTCTCCACAGGTTTTCATCGGTATCGAAGGGATCATCGACGATGTAGCCGATCATCTGAAAAAAGACCGCCTGTACCTGCGGAAAATCAACGCGCTGGAAAAAGGTAAGACCACCCCGACCGGCCATCTTCTTCCCGAATCCGTAGGAGCGAAAAAAACCTTGGAAGAGGTGGAACGCCTCTCAGATTGGGAACGCTTAAAAGAGCGCGTCGCCCAGTTCAATCGCGAGCACAAACATCTGAAACGCGGTGTGGGCATCGCTCACATACACTACGGTGTGGCGTTGGGAGCGATGGGGCACGCGTTGGACGCCAGCGGCGCCTTCGTCAATGTCCTGCCGGACGGGAGCATCAGCGTTCACATCGGTGGCACGGAGATGGGGCAGGGAGCGAAAACAGTTATCGGCGCAATTGTCGGCGAAGTGCTGCAACAGCCGATGGAGAAGATCCACGTCTACCAAACGGACACCTTCTTTTTGCCCGACAGCGGACCGACCGTGGCCTCCCGCACCACGGTTTTTAGCGGGAACGCCGCTGTGCTTGCGTGCCAAGAACTGTTGAAAACGCTCACCGCGCTCTACAGTACTGAGATGGCGGTACCGCCCCAGAGCGTCCGATACACCGGAGGAGTTTTCAGCAACACGGAAGGCCAGAAACCTGTCGGCTTTGGAGAGTTGGCCGGTATCGCCCTCAAGAAAAATATCGGCCTATGCGCGACCGGCTGGTTCCAAACCCCGCGACTGACCTGGGATCCCGAGAACGGATTCGGCGAAGCTTACGTCACCTATTCTTTCGCCTCACAAATCGTCGTCGTCGAAGTGGACTGCCTGACCGCAGAGGTCGTCGTAAAAGAGGTTTACACCGCGCACGACGTAGGAAAAGCGCTAAACCCGGACGGTGTGATCGGCCAGATACACGGGGGTTTCGTTCAGGGGATGGGATACGCCCTCTACGAGAACCTAAAAGTGAACGAAAAAGGAAAGATCGTCAGCGACAACTTCAACACCTTAACGATTCCGACGATCCACGAAACACCGGAAATCTTCAAGGTGTCGATCGTGGAAGAGCCGTTCTCGAAAGGGCCGTTCGGCGCAAAAGGAATAGGGGAGCCGTCCTTGATCCCGACGCCCGCCGCGATCGCAAACGCCGTTTCGGATGCGATCGGTAAACGCGTTAGAGAAATCCCGATCCGAAAGGAATACCTTTTGGACTTAATCCGGACCGCTCCGTAGCGCCGACTCTCAAGCCGACTGCTCTTTTTTACAGTTTCCACCATTCCGGGAACGCACTGGGAGCCTCGCGCTTGGGAACGTCTTCGGGGCGTTCCCAGTAAACATAAAGCCCGAAAAACATGCCGCACGAACGCGGGGCACCGAGCCGTGCGGCGTTCCCAGGGCACTCCCAGCAAGTAATAAAAAAAGGGCCCGTACGGGACCCTTTTTTGGTGGGTGTGGAAAGGATTGAACTTTCGACCTCTTCCGTGTCAAGGAAGCGCTCTCCCACTGAGCTACACACCCTGTCTCACGCGGTGTATTCTACCATACCGAACCGAAAATGTCAATTGACCGTGTGGGTCACGCTATGGGGTGCAATCAAGAAACAGGCTCTTCGACTATTTACAAGACGTACTTAATTAACATCTTCTATCGTAATAATTCTGTAGACCCTTAGACCGTTTCGCTAATCCGCTCTAATCGCATAATCGGACATCCCGCAGACTCTTTCTATTCCTCTTATGTTACCTTGTATTTCTTGGATGATCAGTGGGCTTCAAGTAATGTATCGAAGAGCCAAGAAACAAGGCCAGATTCAATCGCACGATTTTTAATCCACGTAGTCAACGCGGCGTAAGCGCGGCTTCTTTTCGCGACGGCGCGAAAAAAGGGGGGGGCGCACAGAGAGCACAGAGAACGCAGAGCAAAGACTTTTGTGAACGCCTTGGGAACGCCAACTTTTAAGTTGGCAGATTTTCTCGTAGGGTCGTAAAAACCACTTACCCCGCGAAACCCCACGCGAGCATCAGGGTGTAAGCGCCCCTTCTTTTCGCGACGGCGCGATACGTTTTGGTACTTTCTGGCTGCCCGATACTGTTACTTTCAATAGAAACAATGGGAAAGAACGGATCGCGCAGTCCTGTTAGTTACTGCGCGATAACACACGAGAATGCCAAATCGCGGGGTCGTA
>MWEM01000106.1 GCA_002071085.1 Thermotogota bacterium ADurb.Bin062
GCCTCCGAAGATCGTCCGGTTAATCGATCCCGAATCGATAACGATAGAAACAGACAGTTACATCGAGAAAGACCTATCGGAATACTTCTTCGATTTGCTCTTTCGGGTTAAGATGCAACAGGAAGAGGGGTATGTCTATCTGCTGTTTGAACACAAAAGCAAGGTTGACAAACACGTGAGCCTACAACTCCTGGGGTATATGACCTCCTCCATATGGAAGAAGACAGTACCGCGGCCTCTGCCAGTGATTCTGCCCGTGGTCTTCTACCAAGGGAGAGAGAAATGGGAAGCGCCGCAATGGTTTTCGAATCGCTTTTCGAACAGCGACCGTATGGACGGGGACTTGAAAGACTACATCCCAGACTATAAATATGAACTGTTTGAAATTTCGTCATTGAGAGAAGAAGAGGTCAAAGGGGCGAAACGGCTTCGAATCTATTTGGACGTCATAAGGATGAGATCGCTTAGGGGAAAAGAAGCGATCCGAGAAACGATGCGCCGAGTCGCAGCGACGATTTCGGAATTGCCGCGGACAGAAGCGAATGAACGGTTTTTCCAGGTCTGTATGATCTACCTGTTCGACACAATGGGCAGGGAGTATTTCGAACAACTGTCAGACCTGATGAAAACGGTATCGGAAGAAAGGGGCGAAAAGTTGCAAACAATCGCGGAAATGCTCAGACAGGAAGGAATGGAAAAAGGCTTAGAAAAGGGGATATTAAAAGGCAGAGAAGAAGGTAGAGAAGAAAGCTTAGAAAAAGGAATGGATAGAGGAAGAGAAGAATTGCTTTGGAAACTAATATCTAAAAAGTTCCCGAAGGTCTCGCAAAAGTATTTCGAAAAGCTGAAGACCCTTACAATAGAGAAACTTGACGCTCTGGGACTTGAGCTAATCGATATGAAAAACGAGGAAGAGTTAAAGAAGCATTTAATCTAGAGAGTCCGACAAAGGCTCTGAACACGATTTGATGAGCCGTTTGTGGGAAGTTATGGAGTGCGTTCAAGAAACAAAGCCAGAATTGACCGCACGATTTTTCGTCCGAGTAGTTTTCGGGGCGTGAAGAGTCAAAAGGCGGATCGCGGGGTCGTAAAAATCACTTACCCCGCGATAACCTACAAGATCATCGTGGCGTAAGCGCTTCTTCCCTTCGTGGAGCCAACTTTTGAATTGGCAGGTCTTGAAAAAGCCCACACGGCGACCACTGCGGTCGCAAAGAAGTATGTGTTCCTGCGTACTCTGTGCGAAACCATCTTTTACTTTTTTGAACTTGCCGAAATAAAAATCGGTGTTCCCGGCGCTGCATCGCGGGGTCGTAAAAACCACTTACCCGGCGATAACGCACAAAAAGTCAGTCTGCTGGGTACCCCGCGATGAACCTCTTGGTTATACCACCCCATATCTTGACCCACACGTGACACGTTAGGCTGCCCGTTATAGGTGGTATAATCTTTTCAGAATTTATGGAAAGTGAGATGATCGGTATGGAAAAACGTATCGTATTAATCGCCTTAGTGGCGACGCTCTGTATCTGCACTCTCTCTTTCGCGTTGTCACAGCCTTTGTTGGTTGTGAAAGACTCGCTCACTAAAGCTGGAAATACCTACCTGGCGTTGGTCCTTCCGGGTAAATCTGAAGAGGTTCGCTTAACCGAAGATATGTTTCGTATCTCGTTTCCGCGAGTCTGCGAAAGGACGGGTATGATCGGGTTTACGCACCATACGGCCTCGATGAAAGCCGAGATATATCTCATCCCTCCCGGTCAAACTAAACCTGAAAAAGTAAAAGACGGGGCTATTCTGGAAGGGTTCTCCCCAGACGGGAAGTACATTCTATACACAAATGCCTCCGCAGCTCCTTCCCTTTGGGCGTTCGATATAGATACGGGGCAGGAAACGCGGTTGACTTCCGGCCTTGCGGTCAGTTCCGCGGCGTGGTCTCCAGACGGGCAATGGATCGCGTTTGCAGTATTAACCTCCACGGGGCGAAACGATCTGTATCTGATGAAGTGGTCAGACCGGTCGATCGAACGATTGACTCAAACGGCGCAGATCGATGAGTACTACCCCGTGTTCACCTCGGATTCCGGCTACTTGGCCTATATGTCGAATCGCACGGGAGAGTGGATACTCGAATACTTCAACCTCGAAACTCGCGCGCAATACCAAACGAAAATTCGTGGGATGTACCCGCTTTTATCCGAAGACGATTCCGAAACGGTTGTGGAGGAAAACGGCCACATAATCCTTTGGAAGACCTCCGGGAAGGAGTCTTCCACTTTGACGAAGGGTCAGACCGCAGCTTGGATAACCCAAAAGACGGCGTCAAGGTTTTTAGGTTCCCCGGAGACTACCGAAACAGGAAAGGTCTTGGCGCAAGCGACGATCGGTCCGCAAGGGGGATCCGTTTCCGCCCCGGGGGCGGTGAAATTGACCATTCCTTCGGGTGTATTGGACCGTCAGACCCCCGTTACGATCAGAGAGGTAGCCTCTTTTCAACCTGGTATGCGAACCTTCGATTTCGATTTTCCTGGCGCCCCGGGAGTGTTTTCCGATTGGGTGACGATTGTGTATGACCTCCCACCAAACACGGATCCCGAACGGGTATGCGCAATGGAAGAAATATGCGAGGGTATATGGTGTGTGGCTCCATCGGATTACGATGCCAAGACACACACTCTTCGAACGACGACCGCGCATTTTTCCAAAAAAGGCGTACTCTCGGAAATTTCTGCTTCGGATATGCGGAAGATATTCAGTGGAGCGGTCGGCGCCTTGGGGACTGCCGGCACGATCATCGTGATAACTGGTTCGACAGCGATCACCCTTCCGGTTTTAGGCGCGGTGGCCGCCGGAGCCGCAATATTCGGAGCGGCGGAGGTTGCGAATCCTTTAGTCGACAAAGCGTACGAGCTTGCCTATGGGCTGAATCGTACGGTCGTTTTTGGAGATAACTTCAATGTATCTTGGACCGGAGATGAGCATAGCCAAAGCTATCTGCAAACAGAATATCTTTTGGTGAGTATCGAACGGGCGAGCAAAAAGATGCGCTTCTGGCTGGACGACCCGAAAATAACCGCTCAAGAACGAGCGGATGCGTTTAGAGCCCTTTTTCCTTTTTCCGCAGTCGAGCTGTATCAGATACCAAAGACTGTGATCTCTTTGGCGGCAGAAATCCAGGAGATTAAAGACTATTACGCTTATAACGGTTACGCCTGCCCTCCATCGATGGATATTTGGGTGCATAAGTCGGATGTTTGCGGTTACTGGGACGGGGTGAAACTCCACGTGGACAGCGATTATCTACAGAACGACAACCCGGACACGAAGGCGTCACGGCGCGTGGTTATCGCCCACGAGTTTTGGCACAGTGTCTATCAACACAACCACTACAAATCGAACTTTCCCTGGCTTGACGAATGCCTGGCGACTACATTCGAAAGCGAAGCGCTGAGCGACGCCGAGCTACTGTACTCACAACAGGACCCTTCGGCATTGCCCATGAGCGAACGATTTTACGATATGTATCCGG
>MWEM01000107.1 GCA_002071085.1 Thermotogota bacterium ADurb.Bin062
CCTGAGAGAGGATAAACCTTTTGTCGCAATGGTCATAATGCTTGGAAGCAAACGGTATCAACTTCCCTCGGCGAGCGATCTGAGTGTCGTCGATGACCAGAATGTGGCGGTGTTGGCTTGTGCCTTCCCCCACCATCTGTCTTCTGAAGAGCGAGAACAAGAGATTTTTCATCGTTACCCAGAACTCCTCGTGAGATTGAAGAAAGCGGAACAGCGTGGTATGGGAAACGCCGTAGTGTTCATCAGCCGCGATAGCACTTATACTCGTATAGGAATTCGTGAGCAGGCCTTGGATAAGGATAAGAAAGTTCTTAAGAAAAAAGCCTTCGATGCTGTCGAAAAACGGTCCGACCTTTCTTGGACAACCTGTCTTATTAGTGGTACAATAGTCACGTCGGTACCCCTCCTTCTTATTATTTTGGTCACACTTAATAATTTGAGATGGGGTACCGATTTTCCTTATTCCGTATTCACTTTCTTTTCAAAGACCGATTTCATTCAGTTTTTCGCTTTTCTGGTTTTTGTAATGACCACGCACATGTTGAGTTAAGAAATAGAGCCGGAATCGACCGCGCGGTTTTTAGTCCATATAGTCATCGCGGCGCAAAAAAGACAAAAGGCGGATCGCAAAAAGGGATCGCGAGACTTCGTGGGCTTCCGAAGTCAGCCCGCTGGTTACCCCGCGATACCCACACACGGGCATCGCGGCGTGAGCGCTTCTTCTTTTCGCGACGGCGCGATACTTTGTGGGCTGGGAACGCCAACTTTTAAGTTGGCATGTCTTGTGAAAATGCTCACACGGATACCACAGAGGTCACAAAGAAGAGATTCTTGGGAACGGCTTGGGAACACCTTGGGAACGCCAACTTTTAAGTTGGCATGTCTTGAAAAAAGCTCACACGGATACCACAGAGATCACAAAGAAGAGATGTGTTTTCGAAACTCAACACATGGTTTATGTGTTCTCTGCGTGCTCTGCGTACTCTGTGCGAAACCATCTTTTACTTTTTTGAACCTGCCGAACTAAAGTTCGGCGTTCCCAGGGCGGATCGCAAAAAGAGGATCGTGGGGGCGTAAAAACCACTTACCCCGCAATAACCCACACGGTGATGCGAGCTTTCAGAAAATTATGATACAATTATCCGGCCTTTTTCAGGCTTATGACGCGCACGTTCCCTTTGTCTGATAGAACTTGCGCTTTCGGGAGGCGAACAGATGAGAACCGTCGGAACCGTGGTCAGAGGGATTCGAACCCCGATCATCTGCACCGGAGACCCTTTGCAGCGGGTTGTTGTCGATTCTTTGCTCCTTGCCGCGAAGGAAGAAAGCTTTTCTTTCAGGGATAGGGATATCGTGGCGATTACTGAGGCGGTCGTCGCCATTGCTCAAGGGAACTACGCCACGGTCGATCAGATCGCCGTGGACATCCGGAGTAAATATCCGAGCGGTCATATCGGTGTCGTATTTCCTACGCCGTTGAGCCGCAATCGCTTCGCCATCCTCCTTCAGGGGATCGCCAGAGGAGCGAAGAAGCTGACGATCCTATACAGTTATCCCGCAGACGAGGTTGGAAACGCGCTCTTCCGTGAAGACCTTCTCGAGAACTTCGGTATCAACCCCTGCACAGACGAGTTCAGTGGGCAGGAGTACGAAATTCGTTTTGGCGACGAAGTCCATCCGATCACCGGGATCAACTACCCTCGGTATTACAGGGAAATCGTCGAAAAAGAGGGTTGTGAGATTGACTACCTTTTCTCCAACCGGGCCGCCTCGATCCTCGATTTCTGCTCTGATGTTCTCGTGGCCAATGTGCATCGGCGCGAGAAAACCAAGCGGCAGCTGCGGGAAGCCGGCGCGAACGTCGTTTTCGGAACAGATGATATCCTGACACAAAGTGTTTTGGGGAGCGGCTATAACCCGAAGTACGGCCTTCTAGGTTCTAATCGAGCCACAGAAGAGAAAGTTAAGCTCTTCCCAAGAGACGGTGAGCGCTTGGTCAACGGAGTTCAACAGGAGCTACGCGAAAGAACGTCCAAAGAGATAGAGGTCTTGGTCTACGGTGACGGCGCTTTTAAGGATCCAGTTACGGGAATCTGGGAACTCGCGGATCCCGTCTCCTGCGTGTCCCACACCGAAGGGCTCGGGGGGACTCCAAACGAAGTGAAGCTCAAATACCTGGTGAACAGCCAGTTCTCCTCTCTACAAGGCGAAGAGCTCAACCGGGCGGTCAAAGAGACCATCCGCCAAAAAGATAAGACCCTGACGGGGAAAATGTGGTCCCAAGGCACGACTCCAAGGCGCCTCACCGACCTCCTCAGCTCTCTCTGCGACCTCACGACGGGAAGCGGTGATAAAGGCACCCCCGTCGTTTTGATCCAAGGCTATTTTGACAACTACTCCGACGCGTGAGGGGCTCGCGGAAAGATTTGCCAGGCTGGTAACGCCCCGGGAACGCCGAACTTGTGTTCGGTATGTCTTTTCTGAAACACAAAAGAAGTATCGCGCAGAGAACACGGAGTACACGGAGAGAACACAGAGAAACACCGTGTGGGTCAAGCTATGGGGTGCAATCAAGAAGCAAGGCCAGATACGATCGCACGATTTTTGTCCACGAAGTCATCGCGGCGTAAGCGCTTCTTCTTCTCGCGACGGCGCGATACGCTCTTTAGAAAGACGAAGAAGGGATCGCGAGACTTCGTGGGCTTCCGAAGTCAGCCCGCTGGTTACCCCGCAATAACCCCACTGGCATCGCGGCGTAAGCGCTTTTTCTCTTCGCGACGGCGCGATACGCTCTTTAGAAAGACGAAGAAGGGATCGCGAGACTTCGTGGGCTTCCGAAGTCAGCCCGCTGGTTACCCCGCGATAACCCCACTGGCATCGCGGCGTAAGCGCTTTTTCTTTTCGCGACGGCGCGATACATTCTTTAGAAGGACGAAGAAGGGATCGCGAGACTTCGTGGGCTTCCGAAGTCAGCCCGCTGGTTACCCCGCGATGAACCTCTTAGTTATGCTGCTCCATAACTTGACCTACACGAAACACCTTGACCCGACTTTCGACCGGTTTTGGAGAAAAAGGGAAAAAATAAGAAAAAACAACGCTGAAACCCGCATGAAATCGTTGAAAATTTTGGATTTTTAGAAAGTAGTGGCCTAATAGTGTAACAGTTTCGAGTATAAATGGAAACGATTCGCTTTTCGTGGTATCCTATCCCTATGTTTATACGTCAGTCAAGAACTCGAAGAGTCTCAAATGGAAAGATATATACCAAATATGTCCTCGTGGAATCCGTGCGTACAGAGAAAGGACCTCGTCAGAGAACGATTATGCATCTGGGCTCTTTCGATTTACCGAAAGAACGATGGAAAGAACTGGCGGCCTGTTTGGAAAGAAAGCTATCCGGACAGAGTACCTTTCAAGA
>MWEM01000108.1 GCA_002071085.1 Thermotogota bacterium ADurb.Bin062
AAAAAATAACCAGGCCGAACTAAAGTTCAGCGTTCCCAGTCCGTGAAGTCTCGCGATCCCCACTCTGTCCATCCCAAAAACGTATCGCGCCCTCGCGAACAGAAGAATCGCTTACGCCGCGATGCTGCGCTTGGGGGCGCCCTCAGTGAAAACCAAAAACATGCCGGACTAAAGTCCGGCGCTCCCAGAGCGTTCCCACGGCGTTCCCGGAGCGTTTCGGCAGCGCTCCGAAAAATCCGGCGCTTCGATTGTGGTATACTCGTTTCAAACCCATCGTAGGAGGACCAAATGCGGACGTTCTGCACCGAAGGGCCCGTGGACCCGAAACTGTATTATTACGTTCCCCGAACGGCGCTGATCGCCGAAGGGTTGAAGAAGGTCGAACAATGGCGGTATTTCACCATCTTCGCCCCCCGTCAGAGCGGGAAGACCACGTACTTCCAATTCCTCATCGAAGCGATTAAAAGAGAAAAACCCGATTGGTTACCCGTGTGGGTTTCTTTCGAAGCGTACGGGGATATTGAACTCTCCTATTTTCTCTCTTCACTACGCGATCGGATTCTTCGTGGGACGGAGCTGCCAGAAGAGACCGTTCTAGATTTTTACAATATGGACGATATCGCCTTGAAATTGCGTGAAGTCGCTAGGTTTCAAAAAAAAGAGTGGGTTATTATCGTCGACGAAATCGAAGGGCTCAAAAACCTGAAGGTGTTGAACGGTTTTCTTCACCTGATCCGCTCGATCTATCATGAAAAACAAGCGATCGGGCTACGCAGCGTGATTCTGACCGGGGTGAGCAACATCACGGGGATCATCCAGGACACCGCGAGCCCCTTCAACATCGCCGACCAGATCCAAGTCCCCTATTTCACCCGGGAGGAAGTCTACGACCTACTGGCCCAACACGAACGGGAGACGGGACAGCTCTTCGAACACCCCGTCAAAGAGGGCATCTACGAGCAAACCTTAGGCCAGCCGGGCCTGGTGAACGCCCTCGCTCGTGACCTCGTGGAGAAGGAGTGCCCAAACGGGGAAAACATAGAACTGCGGTCTTTATATACGACCCTCGACGATTTCACCGAGTATTATATCGACAAGAATATCGCCAATATCATCGCCAAAGCGAAACTGTATCCCAAAACCGTCGAAGAGATTCTCTTTGAAGAACCCCTTCCTTTCAAGATTACACAGGAAGATATCGGTGTCCTCTACGCGAACGGCGTGATCGATCGCGACCCCGAAGGAAATTGCTATATTCCCGTGCCTATCTATAAGAAGGCCCTGTACCACCACTTCAAACCCAAAACCAACGGAGAGCGAAGGCACTTTAAAAGCCCGATCGAGACGTA
Organism: Thermotogota bacterium ADurb.Bin062; assembly: GCA_002071085.1. Lineage (GTDB taxonomy): Bacteria > Thermotogota > Thermotogae > MWEM01 > MWEM01 > MWEM01. The sequence goes on from MWEM01000108.1 coordinate 1,350, forward strand.
CAAGAAATACGTGGACGAACGGGGGCTCTTGGATGTGACGAAGCTCTTGTGGCGGTATATCGCCTACGTGAAGAACCGTGGAAACATCATCTTCAGTCAGAGGAAGGCGAGCGAAGGGGTCTATCATTACAACATCGACGCGTTCTTCAGCACCTACGCCGAATTCGCGGATGCGAAACGCTTCGTGGAAACGCCTGTAGGCGGAGGGAGAGTCGACTTGCTCTTACTCCAGGCTGGGAAGACGGACATCATCGAGATCAAGCGGTATGACGCGGACCAGTACGAAAAAAGTCAAGGGCAGTTGAAAGCGTATCTGGAGCGGAGCGGATTAAGCGAAGGGCATCTGGTGATGTTCTCCGAGTACCACGAAGCGGAAAGCTACGAGAAAGTGGAGACGGAGGGCAAGACCCTTCACCTCTGGGTCATCCCGGTCAAGCGGCCCGTGCCGTCTGCGTAAGGATTATCACGGGTTCCCAGGCCGTTCCCAGGGCGTTCCGACGGTGGTCCACATAGACGCTCCGCTTTACAGTGGGGAGCATTTTATAGGAGGGGATTTGCGTGAAAAAACTGGCGGTCGTTTTTTTATTGCTTCTCTGGGTTCTAACTCTTTTTGCGGGTACGGAATTGATTATCCATTATCATCGGTACGACGGCAAATACGACGGGTGGAATCTTTGGATCTGGGGGGAGGGCGTCAACGGGCAAGCATACGATTTCACAGAAACTGACGCCTTTGGGAAGACAGCCCGGGTAACACTCGATCAGTGCTTTGACCGAACTGGCATCATCGTCCGTTTACGCGAATGGATGGACAAGGACGTCGCGGAGGATCGCTTCATCGATACCCGTTCGGGTCACGCCGAAATCTATATCCTCCAAGGCGTGAAGGAGTTGTTTACCTCTGAACCGGATATCTCTCCACGTATTTTCTTTACCGGCGCGGTGAGTGACCGGCAGATACGCGCTTTTATGACCAACGAGTTCGATACGAAACAGTGGGAGGGGAAGGTGTCCGTTACCGTCAACGGGGAGCCCCGAGCGGTGTCCGATGTAGAAAAGGTGATTCCGACCGACATTTCTAAAACGAATTTTATCAAGATCACATTAGCCGAATCTCTTTCGGTTGATGATTTGGCCCGGGACGTCCGGTTGTCCGTCGAGGGGTTCTCTCCCGAGCGCATCGTGATGATGGGCGTTTTGGATGCCCTCGTCGACGAGGGGGAGATGGGGGCGCTGTACTCCAAGGGTCAGACCACTTTCCGGGTGTGGTCTCCGGTCTCTCAGGCCGTGTCGGTGCGCCTGTACTCCAAGTGGGACTCCGCGACTCCCGATCGGGTCGTGGCGATGGAGAAAAACTCCGTCGGTACGTGGAGCGCATCCATCTCTGGCGACTTGAACGGGTGGTTCTATCTGTATGAGTACGACAACTACGGAGAGACACGCCTCGGGCTGGACCCCTATTCGAAAGCCGCGTCGATAAACGGGAGAAAATCCGCGGTGGTGGACCTGGAGCTTACCGAACCGGAAGGGTGGGGGGCGGACGGGACGGTTCCTTTCGGCGCCCAGGAGGACGCGATCATCTACGAGGTTCATATCGCGGACGTGACGGGCTTGCCGAACAGCGGTGTCGCCAAAAAGGCCACTTATCTGGGAATGGTGGAAACCGGCACGAGGGGCCCGGATGGCGTGCGCACTGGTATCGATCATATGGTCGAGTTGGGCGTCACCCACGTACACATCCTGCCCTTCTTCGACTTCTACACCGGAGAAGAATCGAACCGTGACTTCGAGGCGATGTATAACTGGGGTTACGATCCTTACCTCTTTATGTGTCCGGAGGGGCGGTACGCGAGCGATCCCTTTACCCCCGAGACTCGGGTGAGAGAGGTCAAGGAGATGGTCCAGGGATTCCATAATAACGGTTTAAACGTGATCATGGACGTTGTCTTCCCGCATACCTACGGCGTGGGCGAGCTGTCCCCCTTCGATCAGGCTGTTCCGTATTACTATTACAAAATCTCTAAGAGCGGCGCGCATATCAATGAGAGCGGATG
>MWEM01000109.1 GCA_002071085.1 Thermotogota bacterium ADurb.Bin062
GGCGCGATTTCAGGACTATAAGCGCCATACCACTCTTTTTGCTTTCGGAGTTGTTCGGGAAAATTGAGAAAATCAAAAGAAATCGGAACAATCCCCTTCACGCGCTCATCGACCGCGGCCGTCAAGAACGTGGTCCATCCGCGTTTAGATGCTCCGGAAAGGACGAACTTCCGGATGCCGAAGGCATTCTCGACCCAATCCATCACCTTTCTCACCGATCGAACCATCGGTACCAAAGCGGGTACTGTTGGATCAAGCGTTTGAAAATACCGTTCGAAAGTCTCGGAAATCAGCCAATCTTCCCTCAATCCCCCTAATAACGGTTGATTCGGCACATCGAACAGAAACACGAACAACCCGTCGCTTTCCTGGAGTACGGAGATGACCGCTTGAAGCACCTCTCTATCGTATTTATAGTCTCCACCGATCATGACTAAGGCCGTGTCCATCGTGGGCGAGAGCTCTTCATTGTAAGCGAGTAAAACCGTGTGTTCCCAATCAGCGCCCAACCACTGCTGCGTTCTTAAGCGTAGCACCTTCAACACCACGCCCGAGTACGTGTTAGGATCGACGTTCGGAAGACCCGACTCAGAAATCACTTCGGGTAACCCTGTGAATGGCTCTTTGTTGAGAATATCCGAAAGAGAAACGCTCCAGATCACCGAATGTAGAAACAACACCAGCATGAAGATCGTGAAGAACTTGCGGCGAATGGCCTTTGCGCGGGCTCTTTTTTCCATGATTGACTCCCTCCTTCAAGGTCTACTGTCGCGTCGCGGTAAGAAAATTGTCAACGACTCTCGGTTAGTCCTAATTGTAGCATAAATCCAAGGTTTCAAACGAGACCGTGCGGTTATATTATCGAGGTGCAAAAAAAAAGAAAGAGGAGGAGGAGAAACAAAATGGCCGCGAAAGAGCCGCCATTAAATTTCATTTGACCCTTCGAGGGGATTAACTAGTGTTTTTTCGACCTCGAGAAGAGTGCAAAGATTAACTCGGGGTAACCAGCGGGCTGACTTCGGAGGCCCACGAAGTCTCGCGATACGCTCTATGCCTTACTCAAAAGCGTATCGCGCCGTCGCGAAAAGAAGGGGCGCTTACGCCGCGATGTTGCGTCAGGAATGCTCCCAGTGGAAAAATAGGGCCATGCCAAACTAAAGTTTGGCGTTCCCAAGACGTTCACAAGATTCTTTTCTCTGCGCCCTCTGTGCGAACCCTGTTTTTTATCTTTAGAACGAACGAAAACCGGGGTATCGCGGCGTCGCGAAAAAAAGGGGCGCTTACGCCGCGATGACTACACGGACTAAAATCGTGCGATCGATTCTGGCCTTGTTTCTTGATTAAACCCCATAGCTTGTCACATACGAGGCTTTCTAGTCGGATAGTTTTTGTGATACACTATAAACGGCTTGTGAAAACTCGGCTTTGGAACTTATCTTAAGTCAACACGACCCTATTCTACCTAAACAAAAGGACCAACAAACTCCGACGGCATTGAACCGGGCATGAGGAGACCATCGAGGGAGAAATATGGAAATTATCGAAATCACCGAGCAGAACATCGATAAAGAGCACATTTGCTGCGCGATAGGAAAGGATAAAGAGAACGAAAATCGCGCTTTTACGAAAAAAGCGTGGATGAAAAAGAATTTCCGAGACGGGCTGGTCTTCCGGCGACTGGACGACCGCGGGAAGGTCTTCATCGAATACCTTCCGATAGAGAAGGCGTGGAAGCCCTTGATCGGTGCGAATTACCTGATAATCAACTGTTTATGGGTTGCGGGGAAGTTCAAGGGGCAAGGATGGGCAAACCGGCTGCTCGATTTGTGCATCCAAGACGCGAAGTCTCAGGGGAAGGCGGGGATAGCGGTCGTCACTTCCGGAAAGAAGAAACCATTCCTGACAGATAAAACGTTCTTCCAAAAAAAGGGATTCGTAACCCTCGACAAAGCGACCCCCTATTTTGAGCTGATGGCTTTGAAACTAAATAATGGGCCCCTGCCCGCGTTTTCACCCTCGGCTAAAAACGGGACCATTCCCATTCAGGATGGCCTCGCGCTGGTGTATACGAATCAGTGCCCTTTTATGGAGGAATACGCGACGCTCACGGCGCAACGGGCGCGTGAGAAGGGTTTTTCCGTTACCCTCCGAAAACTAGAGAGCGCGGCGGAGGCGAAAGAGCTCGGGAGCCCGTTTGGGACGCTGGGTATCTATTATAACGGCGCGTTTCAGACTCATATCCCCACATCTTGGGATAAACTTCAGGCCGCGATCCAGGGATGAAACCACCTCATACCATCGAATGCGGAAACGCTCCGCCGCTACGGATGTCAACACCACGGAGCGGCGGACGGTTTTCATAGAGTATGCCGAAGACCTTTATCAGGAAGCCTATTAGGCTTCACCTATTTTTTGAAATGGGGGTAAACAAATGCATCGAAATGAACGATTCAGACGTTACGCTTCCAATGTGGTTAGGCTCTTGAACACTTCCGAGCAGAGGAAGCAACAGATTCGTCGAGAGATCATTCTGGAACTGTCGCAACAATACAAGGTGTATACGATCGATGATCCCGAGTTGATCTTGGGACGAGAAATCGATACTGCTAAGGCCTGGCAAGAAAAGATCGACAGCGGTCTCGTTCCACTAACGAACGAGTACGTCTCTAGCGTGCAAGTCGGCTCTATTCCCCTCGTTCACATCACAAAAACGCCAAACGGAGTGGCCAAAGGCATTATCGCTATCGGGCCAATCGCAATTGGCGTGATCGCCATAGGGGGGATATCCGTCGGTGTGATCGGATTCGGTGGCATTGCCCTTTCCGTTTTATTTTCTTTTGGAGGACTCTCCTTGTCCGCTTTCTTGTCCTTCGGTTCGATAGCAATCTCCGGCTTACTTGCGATCGGCGGGCTCGCGTTCTCTTATCAAACCGCTATCGGAGGCTTCTGTGTGGCGAAAGAGTTCGCGGTCGGCGGTGTCGCTCACGGGAAGATCGCCGTGGGTGATATCGCGAAAGGGCTCGTGGCCGTTTATAGCCAATCGGGAACAGGGGAGGCCTTGGTTCACGTGAGTCGTGGGTATGAGGAGATCCGCAGACAGATCTTGAAGGTGGCCCCCGATTTCCCGAAATGGCTGCTCTATATCATCCGATTGATTCTCAACTGACAATAAAGAGTCGTTTCAAAGCCCCCGTTAGGCGTTCTTTACCCGTCTTTCGTTCTTGCGTTTTCAGCCAATCGCCTAAATCGCTCTTTGTGGGGGTGGTCGACCGACGGATCCACGTGAACGAGTTTGGCTTTCAGCACGGACAGGTTTAAACAGAGTCGGTTCGATAAGTACACGTAGGCGCTCACGATGCCTTCCGAGTTCGAATCG
>MWEM01000110.1 GCA_002071085.1 Thermotogota bacterium ADurb.Bin062
CACCCATTCGGGCTTGAATCCCTGGGTTCCGACAATCCCGACGGCTTTGAAGCCGGCCTGGGCAAGTGTCAGGGTGTCGGTCGCCCCTTCGCATATAAAGACCGGCTTCTTTTCGTGACGTGCTTTCAGGACGGCGTCGAAGTTGTAAGGACAAGGGACCGTCCCGGACATATTGTCAAAGCGAAAATCCTTCCCGGCGTTGATATCCCGACCTTGAAGATATATCGAATATCGCTTCCCGCCGGCGGTAATCCAGAAGGGGAATAAGAAGCGGTGCTTCTGGAAGCGAAGATTGACCGGCTTCCTGGTCGTCTTGTCCCTGGTCATAAGACCCATAGCGTCAAGCGATTCGACCCCGAAGGATTGAATCATGCCGGCCGAAGCCCGTTCCCAGTCAAGCCAGGTCAAGCCGAAGGCGGTCTGGGTCGTCTGGTCGATTCCCTTCTTGTCACGAAGCCATATATGACCGGGTGAATCCCCGTCGCTTTGACCATAAGACAAAAGGGCTTCGATAATGGATACACGAAGCGAAGGACGGGCGACCGAAGCGGTCTTGACATTGGCCGAAGTCAATTCACAATCGAAGACCCCGGACAAGACCCAGGCGATTTCGTCGGTCGATAAGCCGGCGAATTCTTCAAGTGTCAGATTGTATTCAGAATAGGCCAGAGCGAAGACCAGTTCTTCGGGCGTGTACACGACTTCGACCCGTCCGTCGTCAAGTCTGGTCCACTTCCTTTCGCCTTCGCCATTCGTGACGGCGACCATTTTCGCCCCGGTGGGGAAGGTGACGGTCAAGGAATTCCAGGAAGATTCGGCCGGCGGGGTCTTGACCGGTTCTTCTTTTGGAAGGGACGCCCCTTTCGGAAGCGGTTCTTTTCGTCTGGAAGACGACTTCGAATCGGTCAAGCCGGCTTTGTTGGCCAGGAATCGAATCGCTTCACCCTGGTCCCCGTGATACCTTACATCGGCGACAAGACGAATCAGGTCGGCTTTATATCCACATCGGAAGCATATCGCCCCTTTCTTCTGGTCAATCGCCATATTCGGCCGGCCCTGGTCGTCATGTGAAGGACAACGGGCGAAGTATGAAGACCCGCTTCGCTTCGGGTCAAGACCCAGTTCTTCGGCGATATCGACGATATTGATTCGTGCTTTTAAGTCCCGTAAGTCAATCATTCAAGTCAATCCAGTTTCTTTCAAGTAGGGGTATAGGGGCGTCCCTTGCTTATCCAGGGGGCGGGAATAGCGAAGCGGTTCCCGCCCTGTATTTAGATTAATATCTAAATACTATCTACACATTTTCGCCGGTATTTCGGCCTTGAATTTGACGTGAATAATTCTGATTTTTCGTCCATTTTGTATTCAGAATTTGTCCTTTCCTGGTCAAGCCGGCGAAATCTTAAAAATTCCCGAAGGCGTTTTGTACACGCAGACCCCGTAAGTTGTACACGCAGACCCCGTAAGTTGTACACGCAGACCCCGTAACTTTTCATGATTCGGCCTTCTTTTCTTCTTCGCCGGCGTTGTCGCCGGGTTCTTCCTGGTCCGAATCATTATCCAGATACCAGTCTTTTGATTTTGTGAAGGTGAATTTGACCTTCCCGGAAGTGTCTTCGGGTGTAATATGGAAGGATTCGACGACCCCGGAAGACTGTAATATTTCGAATCCCCGTTGAAGGTCGCTTCTTGTCTTACTTTGCCGGCGTGTATCCAGTTCAAGCCGCTTGGCCAGTTTGTCCAGGTCTTGATTTTTCATGGTTTGGTTCGCTTGTCGTAAGACATAAAGAAGAAGCCGCTTCAAGGTCTGATTCTTCGGGAAGGATTTTCGAATTTCGAATATCTTATAAGGGAGCGTCGTCGTCCCGATATTCGGGTCCTTCCCGGTCAAGCCGTTGACCAGGCGGGGGTCAAGCGTCAATTCAATTCCAATCGGGCGGGGACCTTCTTTTCGCTTCAAGACTTTCCAGTCTGTGAATTTCGACCGGCTGATATTTTCGACTTGGTCTTCGGGAAGGAATTCGGGCGGGTCGACATCTGGGGGATAAATCAAGGTGTAATTTGACAAGATACGACCCCGAAAAGCGAAGGGATATCGCTTCCCGTCTTTTTTCTTCTTTCTCTTGTCGCCGGGGACCGTGTAATTCTTCCAGAATCCCGCCTGATGAATTTCGACCGTGTAAAGAAGGTCAAGTGATTCGTTAATCAATTTATACTGGTCGCTTGAATAGGTTTCTTTGTCGCCCAGGGCGGCCGATACATCACGGGCGAATTCCAGGACTTCCAGAAGTTCGGTCGGCGTTGTGCGAATAGTGGCGGTCGGGTTCATCGGGTCAAGAAGGGCGTAAAGACCATACACGACCCATTCGGCGAAGGGTGGAAGCGGCTTTCGATTGTCAAGTCCCGGAAGGAATAGTTGTTCGGCCGGCCGCTTCTGTAAGTCGAATATGTTCGGACCCCATTCAATTATTTGATTGTCGACTTTAAAAGTCTTTCTTTTGGTCATGTTATTCCTTCCCCTTCAATAGGGCTTTCCTTATGCCGGCATAATCAAGCCCACATATCTTCTTTGCGACCGATTCGAAGGTCTCCCCATTTTCAAGCCAGGTCGGGACTTTCAAGTCGCCGTCTGTTTCGTCTTCGTGATAAATAATTCCGGCCGCCATAAGCCGGGACCACTTTTCGTCTGGTCCTTTCTTGACCAGGCGAAGACTTGAAGTGTCGACATTCCAGAAGTCTTCTGACAAAAAGTCGACAAAGCGATTCAAGCCGGCTTCTGTGATTTTCAAGGCTTCTTCAATCCCTTCAAGCCGTTCCCGAAGAAGCGGGGTCAGGACGGGGATTCCATCGAATAGTTCCTGGGATAGTAGGTCGTGGGTCAGTTTCAAGGTTTCAACGTCGTCGAAGACGTGGCCGAAGTTTCGAATCGCTTCTTCAAGGGGCGTGTAGAATTTCGTCCCCAGGAAGAAGGATATATCCCGCTTATTCTTTTCCTTGAAGGCGAAGGGACGATGACTGGTCCTTAATTGGTTCATTCGATAAAGAAGGTTTGATATCGTTTCCCGCTTGCCTTTCGGGTCGTCGGTTGGATAATAGAATTCCCGGACGAAGTTCTTCCCGACCATGCCAGGGGTCGCCCCCAGTTCGTCGGCAATCTTTCGAAGCCCCCGAAGCGTCGCATAATACCAGGCTTCGCCGGCCTTTTCACTTGACCCCATGAAAGGGTCGTCCCCTTCGGCTTCGTGAAAGGCTTTGACGTTGACCGTCCCCAGGTCCGGGGCGTAGTATCCCAGAAGCGGGGAAGCGTCGGCGCAAAGGAAGCGACCCAGTTCGGCGAAGTTGACCTTGTCGGCGTCAATCAGGTCGCCCCCC
>MWEM01000111.1 GCA_002071085.1 Thermotogota bacterium ADurb.Bin062
CGCCCAAAAAGAAACCACTAGGGCGCAGATGAAGGCGATGATCAAAAACGTGAACAGCCAAACCAAAAAGGTCTTTCGCATAACGAATCCCTATCTTCCTTTCCCCCGGATAGGAAAGAGTTCCTAACATCCGCAGATTATATCACAGTCTTCCAGCGTGTGGGTCAAGCTATGGGGTGACAAGACTAAGAGGTTCATCGCGGGGTAACCAGCGGGCTGACTTCGGAAGCCCACGAAGTCTCGCGATACGCTTAGTGTGGCATGGGTTCATTGTTCTCTCCGTGCCCTCTGTGCCCTCCGTGCGAACCCTGTTTTTCCAGACATATACAAAAGCGTATCGCGCCGTCGCAAAAAGAAGAAGCGCTTACGCCGCGATGCTCTCGTGTGTTATCGCGAAGTAACCCGCGGGCTGACTTCGGAAGCCCACGAAGTCTCGCGATACGCCCTGGGAACGCCTGGGAACGCCTGGGAACGCCACACTTTAGTGTGGCATAGGTTCACTGTTCTCTCCGTGCCCTCTGTGCCCTCCGTGCGAACCCTGTTTTATTTTCAAGACTTGCCGACTGGAAGTCGGCGCCCACGAATTTTCTTCAATCTTTTCTCTGTGCCCTCCGTGTGAACCCTGTTTTGTTTTTAAGACATGCCAACTTAAAAAGTTGGCGTTCCCATTTTTCTATGCTGCGATATGATGCTCATTCCAATAACCGCGAACGCGCCGAGGTTGTGATACAATAGAATTCAGGAGTCCGAAAGGGCTAGGCAACCCCCGGCCGGTTCGTTAAATGACCCTTTCAACTCTGCGTGGCGTCATAAGCTCACAGGGTCGGAAGTTCAAAAACCGAAGCGGCGGTCGCCCTTCGGAAATCCCAAAATATAACGACTAAGCGAGGACAACCGTTAACCATAGCGCCTGAAGAGAGGATTCATATGGAAGATAACTCCTTTTGCCTACTGGTAACCGATTTGAATGGCCGTGTGAAATATGCAAATTCCAAGGCCTGTCAGCGTATGGGCTTCTTTGAAGGCGCAAACGAGTCGTTACTTCAAGAACGACTTATTTCGACTCTACTCCCTGACGATTATTTTTTCGGCTCTTTGGAAGAGTTCGCTCGAACCAAAGGATGGGAGCGAAAGATCAGAAAGGTTCATCGGGATGGAACGATTCGATGGGAGTCGATAACAGTGGTCCCGGTCTTCGACGCGCAAGATGAGTTCGCGTACGCGGTTGTCCTGATAGAGGATATTTCCGATCAGAAAGGGATGGCGGATGCCCTCGCCGTCAGCGAGAAACGGTTTCGTGAAGTGGCCGAGCACAGCCACACCGTGGTGTGGGAAACGGACACCGAAGGACTTTTTACCTACGTGAGTCCGGTTTGCGAAAGGGTTTGGGGCTATCGACCCGAAGAGATGGTTCACAAGATGCATTTTTACGACCTTTTCCCACCAGACGAACGAGAAGAGGCGAAAAACGAGGGCCTGTCCCTTATGAGAGAAGAGAAAGCGCTCACGAATTTCGAAAACCGCTCGATGCATAAAGACGGACGGCTCATTTGGCTTTCCAGCAACGCCGTCCCGGTGTATGACTCCGAGGGGCTCTACATCGGCTATCGGGGAACAGAAAACGAAATCACGGAGAGGAAGACTCTCGAGGAAGAGACACACCGGTTTAGGGCGACTACGGACCAGGCGAACTACGGCACCGCCATCGCTCAGATGGACGGAACCCTGAATTACGTGAACCACGCGCTCGTGAAGATGTTAGGAACCGATGAACACGCCCTTTTGGGTAAAAATCTCTTTGCCTCGCATATCAAGGAACGCTCGGAAAGAATCGCCGCTTTGGAAGAAAAGATCCGTATTCAGGGCGGATTCTCCTCCGAAGAGGTGCAGTTCGTCCGAACGGATGGCACCTCCTTTCCTGCCTTGATGAGTGTGAAGGTCGTTGTCGACGCGCGCAGAAGACCTCTGTTTCAGTCTCTGACGTTGATGGATATTTCGAAGCTCAAAGAATACGAAAAACTTCTGACGCTGCTGAGCCACGCCGTCGAGCAAAACCCCGCTTACGTTATCATCACGGATACGAGCGGGCATATCGAATACGTGAACCCAGCCTTCACCGAAAAGATCGGGTACGCACTCGAGGACGTCAAGGGCAGTCGCGCCTACATCTTGAGACCGGAACACCACTCCCCAACGCAATATAGAGAGCTGTGGGAGACCCTGGAAAGCGGAGGTACCTGGCGTGGCGAGTTTCGGAATAAACGAAAGAACGGAGAGGTCTTTTGGGAATACTCGACGATCTCTCCCGTCGTAGACCAAAAGGGGGAAGCAACGCATTACGTCGTTGTGAATACGGACATCACAGAACAAAAAGTCGCGCTCAACGCCTATAAAGAAAGCGAGACCATCCTGCAAGCCTTCACTCGAACCTCACGGGAAGCGATTTTTATGATCGATTCCGAAGACACGGTGTGCTTCTGGAATCCCTCGGCCTATGAAATCTTCGGTTATCGAGAAGAAGAGGTTCTGGGAGAAAAACTCGATTCGTTCATTCGCCCGTATGTTTCATCCGTTTCGGAAACGCCCTCTTTCCTCGCTCTACTCAAGGACAATCAAAAAGCGCCCGGCGCTGCCCTCCTCGATTTGGAGGTTTACACGAAAAGCGGCGCGCTCGTTTCCGTTGAGTTTTCTCAATCCATAACTTTTCTGGGAGAAAACCGCTATCGCGTGGTGGTCGGCCGAGACGTTCGGGAACGGAAACAAGCGGAAGCCGACCGTATCGCCAGAGAGGCCGCGGAGGCTTCCAATCGGGCAAAGAGCGCCTTTCTCTCGAATATGAGTCACGAAATCAGAACCCCTCTGAACGCCATCCTCGGGTTCGCGCAAATTCTTAACCGAGACGCCTCTTTGTCGTCGAAACAGATCGACCACGTTCAAACGATTCTCCGTAGTGGAGAACATCTTCTGAAATTGATCAACAACGTTCTGGAACTCTCAAAGATCGAGGCAGGTAAACTCACGCTCTCCGCCGCCCCCTTCGATCTCCACAACTGTATTTTGGATTTGGAGCGTGTCTTTCGATTCAAAGCCGAAGAAAAAGGATTACAACTGCTGGTGGAACGCGCTCCGGACCTTCCTCATTACATCCTCTCCGATGAGGGAAAGTTCCGCCAGATTTTGATCAACCTGCTCGGAAACGCAGTCAAGTTCACACAAACGGGAGGAATCGCCTTAAGGGCTCGCACGGTCCCGGACCCGACCCGCACCGTCGCCAAACCGGAGAGCCTTTTGCTGCAGGTGGAGGTGGAGGACTCTGGAAT
>MWEM01000112.1 GCA_002071085.1 Thermotogota bacterium ADurb.Bin062
ATTTACCCATCGTGAGCTTCTTCGGCAAGCAAACGCGGGGTATGCGTTTGCGACGTTTCCCTGACTTCAAGGTAGTCTTAGTGCGCAAGCATTGTACCACGTTTGGAGAGCCTTTTCAACCAGTTTCAACCCATTCAAAGTAGGCTCCGTACATAAAATGAAAAACGTCGTTGGTCATGAAGAAGCGATTTAACCATCGTGAGCTTCTTCGGCAAGCAAACGCGGGCTTTGCGTTTGCGACGTTTCCCTGACTTCGAGGTAGGCTCCGTACCTGATTCCTGGTCCAAAGTCCCTGGTCCAAGGTCCCATTTACATTCCTTCAAGGTAGGTTTCGTACATAAAACGAAAAACGTCGTTGGTCAGGAAGAAGCGATTTACCCATCGTGAGCTTCTTCGGCAAGCAAACGCGGGCTTTGCGTTTGCGACGTTTCCCTGACTTCAAGGTAGGCTTCGTACTTTGATTCAGGGTCATAAAGCCCTATGTATGTTGCAGTTTCCATTCCTTCAAGGTAGGCTTCGTACTGAGGCTGGGATAGAGCTTATCCGAGAGCTCAGCAGCTGTTTCCATTCCTTCAAGGTAGGCTTCGTACTGAAGCTCTTCCAGGCCTGGAAGAGCTATCCAAACAAGTTTCCATTCCTTCAAGGTAGGCTTCGTACAAAGGAGGTGTTGCAAATGGTGGTTGGAGAATACTCGTTTCCATTCCTTCAAGGTAGGCTTCGTACAAGCGCTGCCATACGTTAATCGAAAGGTCTCAGCGTGTTTCCATTCCTTCAAGGTAGGCTTCGTACTTACCATGGTTTCACCTCCTTTCATGCAAAAAATGAGTTTCCATTCCTTCAAGGTAGGCTTCGTACATTGGTATATAGAGCATTTTCTTTTTGTAGCAACAGTTTCCATTCCTTCAAGGTAGGCTTCGTACTTACCCTCCGATTACAGAAGTGCCTGCGGGAGGGAGAGTTTCCATTCCTTCAAGGTAGGCTTCGTACGGGGAGTTGGAGGATATACTCCTCCAACTCCTCTTTGTTTCCATTCCTTCAAGGTAGGCTTCGTACCGTCAATCCCCGCAGTACAGCTAGAGCCAGTACCAGGTTTCCATTCCTTCAAGGTAGGCTTCGTACATTTATCCGAAGCCCTGGATGCAGCTGTAGCATGCAAGTTTCCATTCCTTCAAGGTAGGCTTCGTACCCCGAGGGAGCTTGAGGAGAAAGTGAGGAGGAACCCGTTTCCATTCCTTCAAGGTAGGCTTCGTACCACTATCCCCACACCTGTAACATGTGTACCTGTACATGTTTCCATTCCTTCAAGGTAGGCTTCGTACTTGTCTCCGCAAATATGAACGATGGAGGGGGAAGACGGTTTCCATTCCTTCAAGGTAGGCTTCGTACTAACCTCACTGCGTGTGACTTGGCGGAGGAGTTTAAGTTTCCATTCCTTCAAGGTAGGCTTCGTACGAGGCCGGGGGCTTTACCCGGCCGAAGTCTCCCCGGGTTTCCATTCCTTCAAGGTAGGCTTCGTACGAAGACAGTCGAGGCGCTCGCAGCGGCGCACAGCATGTTTCCATTCCTTCAAGGTAGGCTTCGTACAGAAAATATCTACAAACCATTTCGGCTACCCCTTGTCGGTTTCCATTCCTTCAAGGTAGGCTTCGTACACGCCGAAACCGAAGGCTTCGAACTGACGAAGCCGCGTTTCCATTCCTTCAAGGTAGGCTTCGTACAGTGGATAGAGAACTTTTTGGAGTCCGGAAGACCACGTTTCCATTCCTTCAAGGTAGGCTTCGTACGAAGAAAAAACAAAAAAAGGCCGAAATTTAAAAAGTTTCCATTCCTTCAAGGTAGGCTTCGTACTCAAATGGGATATGTTATAGATGCAGAAAGGATTTTTGTTTCCATTCCTTCAAGGTAGGCTTCGTACGCTGCCGGAAGACGGATGGGTTAAGGAGTCTTCTAGTTTCCATTCCTTCAAGGTAGGCTTCGTACGGCAATATGACATTGACTGGAATGGGTCTTAGAAAAGAGTTTCCATTCCTTCAAGGTAGGCTTCGTACGAGTCATAGGGTACAGCCTTACCTTATGTAGAAGCTGGCGTTTCCATTCCTTCAAGGTAGGCTTCGTACAATGCTGAAAAAGATAAAGGCGGAGGACCTGAAAAAGTTTCCATTCCTTCAAGGTAGGCTTCGTACTTAAGGAAGATATGTTTGGAATATTGACGTTCACACGTTTCCATTCCTTCAAGGTAGGCTTCGTACATTTCCGGCTGGCGGATCGGATAGTAGCGGTCTCCACGTTTCCATTCCTTCAAGGTAGGCTTCGTACGTGGCCTGCCTAGCTCAGAGCGTGAGGAGCAACTGAAGTTTCCATTCCTTCAAGGTAGGCTTCGTACGGTCCAGCCGGCGGGGAAGTCCTTTATCTCTAGTGTGTTTCCATTCCTTCAAGGTAGGCTTCGTACAGGGCTGCGTCGGACGAAGACCTGTACGAGCTCGGGTTTCCATTCCTTCAAGGTAGGCTTCGTACTGGGGGGGACGAGGAAGAAGGCGGCACGCAGCTGGCGTTTCCATTCCTTCAAGGTAGGCTTCGTACACATCGTACGTATGGGTTCTAGCTAGGGTTAGTAGTAGTTTCCATTCCTTCAAGGTAGGCTTCGTACTCCGAATTATTAACAACAATTCCACCCAAAGGGAGGGTTTCCATTCCTTCAAGGTAGGCTTCGTACCGCAGAAACCCACAGGAGGGAGTCCGATTATTGGCGTTTCCATTCCTTCAAGGTAGGCTTCGTACTTAAAGTAGTCTTGCCTACTTTTTACCAGCCCTTACGTTTCCATTCCTTCAAGGTAGGCTTCGTACTTTGGGGAACTTATCAGGGACATCCGGAATATGAGGGTTTCCATTCCTTCAAGGTAGGCTTCGTACGATATGCTTACAACGGATATGTGTCGCGAACGCAAGTTTCCATTCCTTCAAGGTAGGCTTCGTACGAAGAATCAAACTTCGTTTCAGCCGGAGCCTAAGCCGTTTCCATTCCTTCAAGGTAGGCTTCGTACGTGGCTAAGAATTCTTGAGCGATTCACAATCACGCCGTTTCCATTCCTTCAAGGTAGGCTTCGTACACACACTCCCCAAGGCATAGTATATTCTCGTTATGCTGTTTCCATTCCTTCAAGGTAGGCTTCGTACCCGTGAACACCGCTTCTATTCTATCATTGATTT
>MWEM01000113.1 GCA_002071085.1 Thermotogota bacterium ADurb.Bin062
AACGATTTCATGCGGGTTTCAGCGTTGTTTTTTCTTATTTTTTCCCTTTTTCTCCAAAACCGGTCGAAAGTCGGGTTGGGTTTTTCCTCATCGTTTCGGTCACAAAAGTGAATCGCCTGGATGAACTCGGGCATTTCTCGGACCAACCACGCGGCGATCGCGCTCCTTCCTGTTCCCGGCTCCCCCCAAATGCGGAAAATCCTTGAAGCGTTAGGGTTCGCCGCCCACTCTTTGGCCTTTTCCAACGCCCATTCTCTTCCGGTGAAGCAGTCGAGTGCAGTGAGCTTTTTCCAGTCGAATGCCATAGGCCTCAGGATTCTTTCGGGCTCGGAGCGTTCGTCCGGAATGGGGATGGGTTTCCGCCGCTCGAGGATGGCTTGGATCTCTTTCAGATGGTCCCGGTAGCGTTCTTCCTTTTCTTTGATCGGGATACAGTCGTCGATTGGGTAGTAGTGGATGTGGTAAATGCTGAGCGGTGGTTTACAGGGTTTGACCATCAGAGGAAGTAAAGCGCCGGTGAAGTGGTGAACCGCCCAGGTTACTTCGTTGAGGCAAAAGTTCTGGCCCTGCCGAACCGAAGAAGGGGTCATAAGATAGATGAACCATCCCCCATCTTTCAGGCGCTGCAGCCCTTCATTCTGCGCAGCGTCCCATTGGCCCCCAGCGGTGATTTGGCCGGCGCCCAGAAAAACTTCGTAACCGAGATGTTCCAGGTCTTCTTTCAATCGCTGCGCCACTTCCGGCAGCTCGTGAGGGCTGTAACTGATGTAAACGTATTTGCCTTCGCTCGCATCTTGGTGGGTCATGAGTGTCCCCCTTTCTATCTTGAAGAACCCGAATGTATTTAAGAAATTTCGCGCTCAAACGGGTTTTTGTGTTCATTTTCGTTTCAAAAGATTTTTATCGATTTATCCGAAGGCGTCTTGACTCTGTTTGTTTTCTATACTCTTTAACGGTGGAGTGTCTATTCTGATCTATCTTACAAGAGCAAATATGAAACGGTTAGATCTACTCGCCTATTCGTTTTCAGCGGATTTAATTTCGTGTGTTCCCCCGGATTTTGGTATATGGAGGCAATTTTGATTTTTCGACGGCTTTTTTCCCGATGTTTCCTAATAACTCTTGATATTTCCCGAAGGTCGCATCGTCCTTTTTCTTCTCTTCATCTGGAAGCTCTTCGAAAGCCACAAGAGATTTATGTACTTTGGCGATATCCCTTAGTTTTTTCCAGCCCATCGGTTCCTCTCTTTCGCAGGACTCAGAACCTGAAATTCGGACTATTTCCTTCAGAGTGTCGTCCTGGTTTTCTAAATAACGGTACCCGTTGAGTATTTTCCGCGTTGCCCATCTATTATGTTCAAGTTTCCGAAAATTATCATCATACAGATCAGGGCTCACTTCTGCTTCCTTGATGCCATTATCGACCACTACAAATCCCGCCTGGTTTAGTTTGTAGTATAAATGTCGCGCAGGATACCTGTTTTCTTCTTTGAAGTAGTCGGTTAATTTGGCCCACTCGATATCAAGTTTTTCTGCTTGTTCTGGGGGTAACTTTAAGTACTCATTATGCATCGCCTTGGCCAATTTGTCGTTAGTTTCAATGTTTTCGAAAATCTGTGGTAACGTTAATGCTTCTGAGCAATCGTAGCCGCGAATTTTCAAGGCGCGCTCGTATTGATTGACTCTCGTATCGTTCTTAAGTAACGTAAAAACGGTATCCCGATTCTCCTGAGAAAAATAATAAATCAGAGGATCGTCGATACCATTTCTTGCCCGAAGGTAGTAATTTCTTAGTTCTCTGCAGGTTTGAAGGTTTTCGAGAACGGAATCTAATGTAGTTATCACAAGAAATGCCCTGTCCAGGATATGGTGTTCCTCTTTCTTACGTTCGTGTTTTGTTTTACTTTCCTCTTCGTTTTTGAAGGCAACATCGAGCCTCATAAAGTCCACCTTCTCTAGTGGATACAGGGAAATATCATTTAGGAGGCAGAAATCAGGGTATTTTTGGTAGAATGAACGAACTTTTTCTTCGACGTTATCATCCAAAATAACGATCTTTTTGCGCTCAATCCCTAAGAAATGGAACATCATAGCAATTTCGAGGAGGCAGTGTTCTCCAAACTCGGTTAACCCCGCGAGCACGATAGGCAGATCTTGACCAGAAGTCGTGAGTTTTTTCCCGGACAAGTAACGACTGATTAGCTCTTGCGCGATCACATCAATAAAGAAGGATGCGTGTATGAAATGGAAATTGATCGCTCTTAAATCCAAACCCTTCGACGGGACTTCTCCTTTGTTCTCCTTGAACCACTGCAAGTTCTCACGCTTTGAAAGATGAATCAGTACTGTGGTTTTTCGCGAGTTTTTTACATTTTGATCCACTTCTTTTTCGTTCGAATCCTGCTTAACGTAAGGGCATAGTTCTTCTATCCGCGAAACCAAAGACATATTCTCGATATCGTCGCCGAGGTGGACAAAAATACCCTGGGTATTCCTGAACTTGATCCGTTTCAAGAAGCGTAGATCCCCGAAGTTTTCCTTGAAAATCAGAACGTTTTTGTCTGGAGTAATGGAAATATCCTGGGATTTTCCGGGCCCGGCTCGTTTCAGGAAACGTAGATTCTGGAGGTTTTCCTTGGCAATTAGAACGTTTTTGTCCGAAGTTAGAGTGCTCATCGGGTTTGTATCTATAAAAATCGCGCACTTTTTCTTCTTCAAAACCCCTGCTTTATCGTTCTCCATCTGCATTTTTCTCACAAGCAAAGCGACGTTAGAGTCTACCCCGAAAAATAACGTCGGTTTCCGGGAAAAGAAGAGGACCAAGTATTTTATTTCTTTCGAAAAAACTGCCCCGAACTCTTCGAGTAAGGCGAAAATTCCAAAAACAACAATGAGAGGTCCGGCAATCCTTAATATTTCTAAGCTTATCGGTATTTGAGCGGAGTTATAATCAAAATGTGTGGAAAAAGGGTAAAAAGCGAAAAAAAAGGCGTATCCTACGATTAGGAAAAAAAGGTCCAGCGAGACCAAAAGGAGGATACGCCGTGAAAGATTATAAACTAAAAAGCAGGAACATTCAAGAGGGATGTATAGAGTGGAAATTGGACGAAAAAGAGAACATCAACAGTTTAGAAGAATTGGCCAGACACGGGGCGAGAGTTATGCTTCGCATAGCCTTAAATGACGAAAT
>MWEM01000114.1 GCA_002071085.1 Thermotogota bacterium ADurb.Bin062
GCCGTTGAGCGTCGATTTTCGTGGGTATACCGTTTGGGAGCTCCCACCCAATGGCCAGGGGATCGTGGCATTGATGGCCTTGGGGTTTCTCGAGCCCTTCTCCCTGGAAACCCTTTCGGAGGTTCAGCGCACGCACTTGTCGATAGAAGCGGTTAAGCTTGCGTTCAAGATCGCGACGGAAACGATCGGGGAACCGCGGTCGATGCCTAAAGACGCTCGCTCCTATATCAAAAAGGCCGCGTTGGAGGCGGGCGCGAAAACCCTTTCCTTAGACTCCGTATCCGATACCACCGCTTCGAGTCTCCCCGGCGGTACGGTCTATTTGTGCGCGGCGGACCGCTCGGGAAATATGGTCTCTTATATCCAAAGCAATTATATGGGTTTCGGGAGCGGTTTAGTTGTGCCAGGTACCGGTATCTCGCTACACAATCGCGGGTGCAACTTCTCGTTGCAATCAGGCCACCCCAACTGCCTACGGGGGAAACATCGCCCGTATCACACGATCATTCCGGGGTTCCTCAGTCGAGGGCGTGAGTGGATCGGACCCTTCGGGGTGATGGGAGGGTTTATGCAACCCCAGGGCCACACGCAACTCCTTATACGGCTTTTGGTGGAGAAGGCGCACCCGATGGATGCGCTGAACGCGCCCCGCTGGCAATGGTTAAAAGATCGAACGGTCGCCTTCGAAGAGCCATACGACGAGTCGATACGAAAAGAGCTCGCTCGCTTTGGCCATTATATCGATACAGTTCCAACCTCCGCCCTATTCGGGAGAGGGCAAGTGATCTGGCGGTCGGCGAAGGACTCGACGGGGCGCTATGTTTTCTGCGGTGGGACCGACGGGCGGTCTGACGGTAGCGTCGCCGTATTTTAATCTATTCCCGGCGACCGCTCTTTTTTGGCCGGAGAGGAAAGTGCCTGAATAGCGAGTGGGTATAATATCGAGGCGCAACAAAAAAATGGAAAAAAGAGGAGGGAAAAAAGTCTCCTGAAGGAACCAACATTAGAGCTCATTTGACACTTTAAGGGGTTAAGAAGTGTATTTTTTTGACCCCGCGAAGAGTACGAAGATTATCGCGGGGTAAGTGGTTTTTACGCCCCCGCGATCCGCCTTATGTCTTTTTTACGTCGCGATCAGCTCGCATAAAAGCGTATCGCGCCGTCGCGAAAAGAAGGGGCGCTTACGCCGCGATGCTTTCTTGCTTTTTTTATAAACCATGCCAAACTAAAGTTTGGTGTTCCCAGCCCACGAAGTCCCGCGGCCCGCTCTGCTGTCTTTCTTTTTTAAAGAACATGCCGAACTATAGTTCGGCGTTCCCAGGGCGTTGACGAGAATTTTTTCTCTGTGTTCTCTGTGCCCTCCGTGTGAACCCTGTTTTATTTCTAAGACATGCCAACTTAAAAGTTGGCGTTCCCAAGCGTATCGCGCCGTCGCGAAAAGAAGGGACGCTTACGGCCTATTTTTCGAGATAGTCGGATTCGGCTCAAAGGAGAGGAGTGAGATAAAATTGATAAAGAACGAGACTGAATCTAGAAATCAGCAGTCGAGGATAAAAAGGCTCATATCCGCGTTTGATCTGGTGAATCCGCGGATGGGAAAGGTGTTTTTTCCGTGGTTATTGAAACATCCGAAGTATTTTCGGCAGGCTTTCACCTTGCTCAAGGCCTTCGAAAAGGCAGAAGAAAAAAGAGCCCAACAACTGGCTCGAGGGTTGCTGATCCCCCCGGTCGTGATTCTGAGCATTACCTCCGGATGCAATCTTTCTTGTGAGGGTTGCTTCGCCTGCGCTACCGGAACGGTTTCGCAACCGCAAGAGGCTGGCGGAAACGCGGGGCCTGGCCCTTCTCTAGACTACACCCAATGGAAACGCATCATCGCCGAAGCCTCCCAAGCGGGAGTTTTCTGTTTTCTCATCGCCGGCGGAGAACCCTTTCTTTTTCCGGAAACCTTTCAGTTGGTGCGCGACTTTCCTCATCTCCTTTTCGTTGTTTTCACGAACGGCACCATGATGAGCGATTCGATCCTTCAGGATTTGAAGAAGGCCCACAACCTGTTGGTAGCCGTGAGTCTAGAGGGCGACGAGACCTTAACCGATCTTCGGCGCGGGAAAGGCACTTACCGAAAAGCGATGGACACCCTCCGGATTCTTGAAAAGAACGGGGTTTTGAATGGGATCTCCGTAACGATCAACCGACTGAACTACGGCTTTTGGGCGAAAGAGGAACACATCGATCGTATGATCGAGAGTGGGGTTCGTATCGCGTTTCTGACCGAGATGATTCCGGTGAGTGGCGGAGAGGAAGACTACCCCGATACCTCGTACGGTATGGCATACGCGACTATGCTAACGGACGAAGAGCGGTCTACCTTTCGTCAGCGCGTGTTGTACTATCGTGAACACAAGAACCTGTTTATCATACACTCACCCGGGGACGAAGAAGCCTTTGGCGGATGCGTGTCTGCAGGCAAAGGGTTCATCCACATCACCCCTTACGGAGACGTCACCCCGTGTCCGGTCTCCAATATCGCGACGGACAACCTAAAAACCTGCTCTTTCGAAAACGCGATGCGTAGTGAACTCTTCAAGCGTATTCGTGAGGAAGAGCACCTTTTGGAAACCGGAAACGGTCCGTGCGCCCTCTTTTCTCATCAGAAAGAGGTGGAGGCCTTAAGAAAAGAGGTGGGCGCCTATCGAACCGGAACATAGACTGCGGCCCAACGATGTCTATCTCGGAGGTTCCTTTAACCCGATCCATCACGGCCATATCTTGCTGGTTCAGCGCTTGCTCGACTACGTATGGGTTCGTCGGTGTTTGATCGTTCCGACCGGCGCTTCTCCGTTTAAAGAGGGGCTTGGGACTAATCAACCCTATGCGGTACGTTTGCGTTGGGTGGAAAAGGCATTCGAAGGGATAGAGCGCGTGAGCGTTCTGAAGCTGGAATCGCCTTATCGAGACGAAGAAGGCCGTATGCGCTCCGTTTTCTATACGAATGAGACGCTGGACCGTTTCTATCGCTTGTACGGTTACTACCCGTACTTAGGGATCGGATCGGACGCCCTCGCCAGCCTACACCATTGGAAAGACTGGCAGAAGCTGCTGGAAAAAACGCAGGTCGTGGTTTTCGGCCGTTCAGCCGGGCTGGCTCCTC
>MWEM01000115.1 GCA_002071085.1 Thermotogota bacterium ADurb.Bin062
GAGGTCTCAGAGATCACCGGGCTATCTCTCAAGGACTTAATGAATATCGATAACCTCACGTAAGTCAAGGATAAGTCGCTTTCCGGAAAGGCCGCCTGAGCTCGCAGGCCACTTCTTGGGTCTATCAGGGATATTCTCTGTGTTCTCTCCGTGCTCTCAGTGTGCTCTGTGCGAAACATGTTTCATTTTTTTAGACCTGCCAACTGAAAAGTCGGCGTTCCCATGGATCCCTGGGCGTTTCTCTGTGTTCTCTCTGTGCTCTCTGCGTACTCTGTGCGAAACCTTTTTTGGGTTTTGAAAAGACTTACGAACCAAAAAAGTTGGTGTTCCCAGAAATTATGCTGAACTAAAGTTTGGCGTTCCCATCCATCTCTTGGCGGAGCTCTTTCCGGATATCTGGGATGCAGTTATCGATCTCTTCTTGAAAGAGGCGTCGGAAGACGAGTTCGTAGGTTTTGTCTTTCTCGATCTTGTAATCGAAGTTCGTTTCCCCCTGAGAAATCAGGTCAGCTTTAATCAACTTTTGCAGCTTCGTTTCCAGTTCGTCGTCGGTCATATCAAGCTTGAGGTCTTTGATTATTTGCGCTCGAGTGCGTTCTTCGCCAGCCTGAAACAGGTACAGCATAATCCGTTTCGCATCCCTTTCGTTCGCTTCCAAGAAAAATGCCGCAATGTATTCGCCCCAGATGCCGTATATCTCCCCTCGCGTGATCTCTTGTGTGTACGTCGCGACGATGTTGTCTTCGTTTGTGTAGTCTTGTGTATCGTTATAGCGGGTCAAGAATAACGCCTTGAGATACAACGGATCCCCTTGGGTCAGGTTCCATATCTTCTCAACAGCATGTTCATCGATGCGTGTGTCTGTTGCCTGCGCGTACTTCCACACGGCCTCTTTCGCCTCTTCTTCAGGGAGATTTTCCAGGACGTTCTCTGCGAACCCAGCCGTGAGCCTACATAAGATCTCCAACAACCTGTGGACTTCACTACCAGAAACGATGAGTGGCGCCTCTTTCCTCTCGGCTAGGTCCCGGTAAGCCCCGCTCATCGAGTCGATAGTCTTTCCTCGCTCATTTACAATGTACGCGTTGATGTTTTGAAATTCGTCTATGATTTGGACGACTTTAACCCCTGTCGAAACAGCGATATCAAATGGAGTCCGTCTCGCGACCGACCACATCAAATCCCAGTTGCCCGTTTTTTCAAATTCGTCAATCGATATGCTTTTTTTATAGAGATCAGGGTATTGGGTAATGTATTTTTTCATTTCCATGTAATTGAGAGGGGATAAGACCCAGTCTTTGTTCCGAGTGAGGAATGAAAGGTAGTGGCTTACGAACGTCGCGAAGAAATCTTTCGCGAAGCTGGCAAGCGTGATCTGGCGCTCTTGCATCACATAGAAAAAAGGAATCACCTTGCTTTCCGAGCAGCTCCACAGGATATTGAACAGTCGCTCCAGGAAGGCCGTTTTCCCTTTCCTCCGTCTGGCGACAATCGCTTGGCTTCGAGCCATATTATTGACGAGGTAATAGTACCAATCTCCCAGATAGTAGTCGAACTCCTTCTTTCTCCCGACGAAGAGGTCAGTGTTCCCGATTCGCTCCGGCAAGGCGTAGGTTATCGTTTCCGGCATCTCGAACATCGCTTTCACCCGCTTTTTCCCGTTTGATAAGATTATAACATAGAACGTTGCCGGGCTACCAAGGAAAAAAGATCTAGTTCGCACTGAGAACACAGAGCCAAAAAAGACTAGTTCGCACAGAGGGCACGGAGAGTACACAGAGGAAAAATGCCTAGTTTAAAAACAGAAGATCGAGTTCGCACGGAGGGTACAGAGAAAGAATGCCTGGATTTAAAGCAATAGATCTAGCTCGCACAGAGGGCACAGAGGACTCGGAGGAAAGTACGGGTAGATTCAAACGAAAACCTGTTTGGCATAGTGGGAACGGTGAGAAAAGAGTTTTCAAGATTCATTGTGTACTTCTCTAAGCTAAACTTTTCTCTTCTTTCTTCGTGCTCTCTCTGTGTTCTCCGTGTTCTCTGTGCGAAACTTTCTTTATTTTTTGGTTTTTACCTTCTCCGCGCTCTCTGTGCGAAACTCTGTTTTTCGAGACATGTACAAAAGCGTATCGCGCCGTCGCGGAAAGAAGAGGCGCTTACGCCGCGGTGCTTGTTTCCTCCGTGCCCTCTGTGTTCTCTGTGCGAAACCCTCTCTTTTCTCTTGTAATAAACTATGCCAACTAAAAATTGGCGTTCCCAGCAACCTTGCCAATTAAAAACAAGCGTTCCCAGAAACAGCGCGAACTAAAGTTCGGCGAACCCAAGCGCTTCCAGTAAAACCCACCGTGCGAACCCCCTTTCCTCTTTTCCACATCCGGGAAAACAGATGACAAAACACGCTTACGCGCCCCGCCTATCAAAGAATCCCACAATGAAATGCATTAAAGGTGATATAATATAAAACCGCGGCTATACAGCAAACCCTGTCGCCGGCCCGGGTTCATAAAGGAAAGACGGCGAAGGGTCGATAATCAATAGACGATAGCGCCCAAAGACCTGAAGAGCAGGTGAACTCATGACCCCTTACGAACTCCTGAAGAAACTGTATCCAATAAACAGAAGCATCACGGGCAAAGGAGTGGAGATGACGCTCCGGATCATCCAAGAAACCCTGAACGGCCTACAAATCTTGAAAATCCCCTCGGGTACCCAATGCTTCGACTGGGTCGTTCCCGACGAATGGAATGTTCAAACTGCCTTTCTCGAAAATGATAGAGGAGAAAGGGTGCTCGATTTCCAAAAAAATAACCTTCACCTGGTCGGATATTCGATTCCGGTCGACGCCACACTCTCTCTCGAAGAGCTCCAAGAGCACCTCTATTCTTTGGAAGAAATGCCCGACGCGATCCCCTACGTGACCTCATACTACCGGAAAAGATGGGGGTTCTGTTTGTCGGACAGGCAAAGAAAAACTCTAAAACCCGGGAATTACCGCGCCTACATAGACAGCGAGCTAAAACCGGGCTTTCTCACTTACGGCGAGCTCGTGATCCCGGGCGAAGAGAAAGATGAGGTCCTGCTCTCCACCTATATCTGCCACCCTTCTCTGGCCAACGACAACCTATCCGGGCCCGTGGTGCTCACG
>MWEM01000116.1 GCA_002071085.1 Thermotogota bacterium ADurb.Bin062
TGTAGCCCAGATTTCCGCGTGTATGATTCTTGTTAATGGCAGTTTATTCTGATGTATAACTTCTAACATTGCAAGACTGTCTTTTCCGTAACTTATTGACGCTACACACTCCAGTAACTCGTCGGCCATGGTAGGGTTGCTCCTCGCAAAAAAATTATCCCCGCCCGCGGGGGTGGTGCGAGCGGGGATCAATGTGTGTGTTCTATTTCAAGAAAAGGGGTTTGGTAAAAAGCCCTCATCCGGCCCCCCGACCGGGCGAAGGCTAAGGAGGTTACCGTGAAGAAAGGAGGAGTTTTATCGGGGCGAAATTTCCATAAACGCTATCACTTGGTTTCTGTAGCCGGAAAAATCCTGAGTTTTTTCGTTGAACCACGCAAAGTGAACGAGCTTGTCTTTTTCAGTGCATACCAGACACCAATCGCTTTTTTTTGGCAACCCGTCACCTCGAAATTCGCTCTTCCATCCGGCGGGATCAACGATAATGTGTTCCGGCATCGGCGCCCACTTTGTAATACGGTGCGCCGCAAATCTGTTTTCATGATCGTAGTAAAACATTTCGCGACCGGTCAAAATTTGTACGCATTCTTTCGCCCAGTAGGCTCGGCTGTCATATTGCCCCTTGACATAACGTATGCCGATCATCCGCTCGTTTTCGCTTATTGGCAGCGTGTTTAGGGTAACGGCATCGGTTTGGGGGGAATCAAAGATCCCACGAAGCGCATGGTATGGAACATCGATCAATTTGTAGAGATTGATTACTCTTACGGTTTTGAGTTTTTCGATCTTCAAAAAGGATTTTAGATCCCATAAAAGGCGGTCCGCCTCATCGCGAAAGCCCTTCTTCTTTTCGACGAACAGCAGTTGTTCTTTACGGCCGGTCATTTTCGAACTTCTTAAAGATATAGTCGACGTTCTTTAGATAGAGATCGGTTTCAAACAACCGATCGATCTCCGCTTCTTTCAACAACGCGGCAACCGCGGGAGTTTCTTTCAGCGCCAGCCTGAAATCGCGTTCTTGTCGGTAACACTCCAGAGCGAGCGATTGTATCGTCGTATAGGCTTCTTCACGTTTCATACCCGCGTCGATCAGCTTATTCAAAACGTTTTGCGAAAAAACCAGATTGTGGGAAGCTTGAAAGTTCTCCCGCATTTTTTGGCTGTTCACGATTAAGCCCTTAACCAACGCTTGGGACTTGACAACCATATAGTAGATGATTTGAATGGAGTCCGGCAGGATCATCCGTTCCGCGGACGAGTGCGAAATATCCCGTTCATGCCATAGCGTGACGTTTTCGTAGGATACGATCGCGTTGCCTCTCAAGATCCGGGCCATTCCGCACAACCGTTCGCACAGGATCGGGTTTTTCTTGTGAGGCATTGCGGAAGAGCCTCTTTGACCTTTCTTAAAAGGTTCTTGGGCCTCTGCAACCTCCGTTCTCTGCAAATGCCGTATCTCTGTTGCCAGGCGTTCGATGCCCGTCCCCAACAAAGCGAGCGCGTTCAGGAATTCGCAGTGGATATCCCGCGGTACGATTTGGGTCGATATTTTACACGGTGTCAATCCTAGTAGCCGCAACGCGCGTTCTTCGATAATCGGGTCAATATTGGCGTAATTGCCGACCGCGCCGCTCAATTTGGCGTGAGAGATGTTCACGAAAGCATGATCGAGCCTCTTTGCATTCCTTTCCAGCTCATACACATAGGTGAGCAGCTTGAGCCCGAAAGAGGTGGGTTCGGCGTGCACCCCGTGCGTTCTCCCCATCGTGAGGGTATACCGGTGCTCGATCGCCTTTTCTTTGACGTTTTCAATCAGCTTTTTCAATTCTTTTATGATCCATTTCGCGCTTCTCACCATACCCAGAGAGAGGGCGGTATCGACGATATCGGAGGAGGTGAGGCCTTTATGAAAATACCGCTCTTCATCTCCAAAGTCCCGTGTCGCCGATTTGATAAAGGCGATCATATCGTGATCCACCTCTTGTTCGATCTCATGGATGTGCGGCACGTCGATACGGGCTTTGTGTCTCATCGTTTCGGTGATACCTTTCAGAATCAGCCCTAAGTCCTCTTTCGCCTGAACGACGGCCAATTCCACTTCCAACCATCGGCGATACTGTTCTTCCTGGGTCCAAATATCCTTGATCGGGGATAAAGCGTATCGTTCGATCATTTTTCACCCTCTTCTATGCTTCCTCGCGCACGAACGCGATATCGCCGATTTTGTATTGAGGTTCCGCAAGCGAATCAAGTAAGTCGAGACCGTCATACTTTGTCATCCCCATCCATCCTAAGCTGTGAGATAGAGCTCAAGCTCATCAAGCCCATACTTCCGGCATATCTTCGTCTTCATACCGCCAAGAATTTCTTTTTTCTTCGCACCGGCGCGCTTTAGCACTTAAAGGTGGATTCCAAAAATAGGTATTCAAGTAACAACATCGCATCAGAAACCGGTTTCCTGATTGACCGCAAGGAACTTCACATGGCCATCCTCAACCGTAACGGGCATCTCGGGATCCGGCCACGCGAGCGCGCGTTTGGTCGCTTCGCTGAGGTGTTTTAACGTGCTGATTCGCTCCATTGAATGAGCTATGTATGCGGTCACGAGCTTGTACGCGACGTCTTCGGATATAAGCTCATCCTCGTCGTAGCAACGGCACTCATCAATGATCATCTTCTTAACCACGCCGCCAAGAAGAATATCTTTGATGTTCTCGATTCCCTTGGTATCGAACGGCGGCTCGAGCTTTTCGTAGTTGAATCGGATATCAACAAGTTGTGTCTTGTACTCAGGCGATTGCCTGTACTCTCGCGAGTTCTTTCGCCCGTCGCTTGCGGCGGCAACATCATAATCGATCCCGACGATCACCACGGGAGTCGTTAGCCCCTTAATCGCTTCGCTTTTCACGAATGCGATATCACCGATCTTGTGTCTTGGTTCGGCGAGCGCGTCCAGCAGGTCAAGGTCATCATATTTCGCGCGGTATCGTTCCATCTTCATCACCCTCCTACGCCGTGAGATAGAGCTCGAGTTCAT
>MWEM01000117.1 GCA_002071085.1 Thermotogota bacterium ADurb.Bin062
GAATGCCTTGGGAACGCTCTGGGAATGCCAACTTTTAAGTTGGCATGTCTTAAAAAAACAGGGTTCGCACGGAGACCACGGAGTCACAAAGAAGAGAGGTGTTTAGGTGAGCCAACACCAGGTTTATGTTTCCTCTGTGCACTCTGCGTACTCTGTGCGAAACCATCTTTTGCGTTTTTGAACACGCCGAACTAAAGTTCGGCGTTCCCAGCCGCGCCATCGCGGCGTAAGCGCTTCTTCTTCTCGCGACGGCGCGATACGCTTGGGAACGCCAACTTTTAAGTTGGCATGTCTTAAAAAAAACAGGGTTCGCACGGAGACCACGGAGGTCACAAAGAAGAGAGGTGTTTAGGGGAGTCAACACCAGGTTTATGTTTCCTCTGTGCTCTCTACGTACTCTGTGCGAAACCATCTTTTGCGCCCCTGATAGAATCTTGCAAGAAGCCGTTCGATTCGGGCTTCATCGGTCGATTCACGTGCAACATCATTCTGTGTGCCAACAAACAAATGTTGAAAGTGAGAGAATTGATGTCCAGTCGCCTTCGCTACGGATCTAGTTTACTGCGAATATATTAGTTTATTGTTGATTTAGTTAAGTAATTTAATTGAAAATTTACAATCAAACCCCTTCCCGCCGACTTTATGCTATAATAATTTGATTCTCTTTTCAACTATCTAAAGAAGCAAGAACGTTGCAAAATGATACTGTGCCCGATATGGTCACAGCGAAATAGTCCCGCTTAAAAACATTGAGAACCGGGGAATGAGGAGAAGAAGTTTTCAGATTTCCCGATCGATTGCTTTGGAGGGGCTTTAGTTTTCAGATTTTAAGAAAACCAATCGTAAGGAACCGAAGATCCGGAGTCTTTGCGATTTCTGACAAATAGTCCCGTTTCCCAGACAGGAAGTTTTTTCCTGCCTCGGAGACGTTTTTAACCGATGAAATCGGTTATATACCCGGAACCATACGAGAAAATGCCTGCCCGAGCTATCATAGAGCCTAAATGAATAAGTTTTGATTATGACTCACCTATTCGAAAAGCTCGTTTTTTGCATAAAGGGGGTTATAAAATGAAAAGGGGTATTCTATCTTGTTTGGTTGGTTTTCTTAGCTTTGTTTTTCTCCTTTCGTGCGGAGGAGGAATTCCTAAATTACCGGACGGCATCCTCGATATTTCCGTAAATGAGATTTTCGACGCCTACGTGGACATTGCCGGCTTAGCGACGCCATCACTTTATTCTGCTCCCGAAACTCCGATAGAGCTCTCACCATTTTCGCCTGTCTTAACCATAACGCTCGAAAAGTCCGAAGGGACTGTCTTTCACATTCTCTTTTTGGGCAAAGCATACGACCTGGAATTCGGTACATTGAATATCGATTTAACCGAGGCGGAATCCGGGCTTTATCCTTTAACGGTGACGACCAGAGCCGGAGTTTCTAGCCGCGATAGCCAAAAACAGGTTTGGATAAAAGTAGACAACGGTATCGAGATGCCCAAGGTAACCCTAACGTGGTTGGAAAAAGAATTAGCGACGATCGAACTCTTCTGGAAGACGGATAGCGCAGAAAATGCGTTCGTCTCTCTTTACCTTCGCGCGGATACCGCGGGGGAAGCCATCGACTTCGGTATCGAGGAGCTTCAGCCCAATGTAGGGCGCCCCGTAACCTTTCCGAACCTACAAAAGGGGCAAAGTTATCAGGTAGGCCTGAAGCGAAATGGAGAACCAGCGATAAATTGGTTAGCATCGTTTAAAACCTTCCGCGATATGGAAGAGGGATTCCAGTTGTTTTACTGGCTCGACCTCACGGAACCTTCGACGCATAAGGTAAAAGTAGGAGTATTCGGCTATTATAAGGATCTATCGGAGCTATATTTAGATAATTATGGGTATCATACTGAAGGGGGCTTAGCCAGAGCCCAAGAGAGAGAGCTCTATTCTGAACCGGAAATATCTATGGATATTCAGGAAAATAACAAACTGATCCAATTCGACTTAAAAAACAACCCCGAAGGGTATTTTCGTTTGTCCTATACTTCGGATAAAAGCGCGATCGTTACTTCCAATCACGGAATTCAAGGCTATTTTTGCCCAGATTACCTGATCGCCTCTCATGAGCAAATCCTTTACGGACCCGGCGCCTTCATCGGGCGGTCGGGTATTCTCAATGAGAACCCCGATTTCTTTCGCGCCAGTTTAAGTCTTTATATGCTAGGCGGTTGGGATGCTTCAACGGGATGGGAAGAAGAATCTCCAGGGGTTTACACGTTCCCGGCCACTTATTCGTCAAAAATCGAAGAGTTCTTTCACGCTAGCCATATCTACGCCTACCAATCTGATGCCTTTATCAAAGAAACGAAGCAGTATGGCGCCCATTCGTTCCATATCATATTGTCAGGATCAGTTGATAGACGAATCATCAATGACCTGCAAACCATATATCAATTTCTCACGGCGCTTTGGGGCGGCACGATGGATATACCAGCGTACACGATAATGATCACCGACCCACCGAATAACGACCAATCCTTGTACGCCTATGCGGGAGAATGGACGACCGGGCAGGGGTTTTCGTCCAATTGGGGAATCATCGGTGAAATGGTCATACACCAAATGTTCCACTTGTGGAATGCGTGGGCGAAAGGCATTCCCTGCACACACGACTATCATATGGGTTTTTGGTATGAAGGGGTCAATGAATACTATTGCGATAAAATCCTAACGGAAATCGATTTTCAAACTTCTTCTTTCCCTCCTCATCCTTGCTTGGAAGAATGGTATCGAATATATAAAACTGTCCGGGGAACGAGCGCGGATAAACCGTTGATAATCAAGGATGAAGGGGATCCTTTTCCTGACAAAACTTTGGTCTACTGGAAAGG
>MWEM01000118.1 GCA_002071085.1 Thermotogota bacterium ADurb.Bin062
ACCAACTGCCCCAAAACGTCCTGCAACTGCTCAGATAATCAACACACGCACCATAACCAAAAGACCCCGAAACCCCTCGGGGTCTTTTTTTGGAAGGCATCACGCCACGGGGTCATCGCGGGGTAACCGAAGGGACCCCGCGATCCCCCTGTACAAAAAGGTATCGCGCTATGGAGTCATCGCGGGGTAACCGAAGGGACCCCGCGATCCCCCTGTACAAAAGGGTATCGTGCCTTGGGGTAATCGCGGGGTAAGTGATTTTTACGACCCCGCGATCCCCCTGTACAAAAGGGTATCAAGCCGTCGCGAAAAGAAGAAGCGCTTACGCCGCGATGCCTTTGGAAATGCTGGGAACGCCAACTTTTAAGTTGGCATGTTTTACAGTTTTTGAAATGAAAAAAGACACAACCCATGCCACACTAAAGTGTGGCGTTCCCAGGCGGTCTCAGCATAAATCTCCCCTCTGTGTCCTCTCCGTGTCCTCTGTGCGAGCCGTGTTTTAATCTTTGGTACAAACGAAAACCGTGGTATCGCGCCGTCGCAAAAAGAAGAAGCGCTTACGCCGCGATGCCTGTTCTCTCCGTGTTCTCTCCGTGCCCTCTGTGTCCTCCGTGCGAACAATTATTTAAGACATGCCACACTAAAGTGTGGCGTTCCCGGGTATTCCCAAACGGCCCGACAACGCGCTATGTTATAATCTTTCCAAACAGGAAAAAGCGGGTGAAAGCGATGTTCGAGATGCCGGAAACGATAACCTACGCCTTACCGGAGCTAATCGGGAACACTGACCTCTTTGTCGGGAGACAGAAAGAGTTCGATTACTTTCTTGGAGTTTGGTACAACCGTTTGATCGGAAATATGGCGCAAAGCCAAGCGATCGTCGCCAGGCGAAAGAAAGGAAAGACAGCGTTTTTGCAGCGGTTGTTCAATATCCTGTGGAGCTGCCCAGAAAGCAAGGTGATTCCTTTCTACTACTCGATACAAGAAGAACCGATCACGCGCGCCAGCTTCGCGAAAGAATTCTTCTCGACGTTCGCAGGCCACTATCTTTCATTCCTTACACGGAACAAAGACTGGGTCATAACCCCTTTAAACTACGTAGCATTAAAAGAACACGTCGCTCCGTATCCAGAACTTCAGATGAGATGCCGATCCATAGACGAATTTGAAAAAACGGGCAATTGGAATTTGATGTGGAAGGTCGCGAGTCGCGCACCTTCCGAGATTGCTGCGTCTAAAAACTTTAAAATAGTCCAAATCATAGACGAATTCCAAAACATCAACGCTTATGTACTCGATGAGCGAGGGAATACGATCGAATCGTTGAGCGGAACGTACCTGGATCTCGCAGAGAAAAAAGAGGCGCCGCTCATCGTTTCGGGGAGTGAAGTCCACGGGTTGATGAGGATTATCCAGAGCCTAACCGCCCGATTCAAAGTACGAACGCTCGGGAATCTCCCGGAAGAAGAGGCGAAAGAAGCGATTCGACGATACGGGTACGTATCTCAGACCAAAATCAACGAACAGGCGGAAGAAAAGATATGGAACCTAACGCAAGGGGACCCATTGTATATCCGCGCATTGATGCTGAGCGAACACAACGAGGCGAGAGACTACACCCAGGAAAGCAACATCGTTGAAACATACACTCGAGAGATCACACACGGGGAGATCTACGACACCTGGATGGAATACATCGCTAAAATCTTTGTGGAAGTGAACGAACGGAACGCGAAACGAATCTTACTATACCTGTTTCAGGCGGGAGAAGAGCGCACCCGAGCGCAGATAATCAAAGACCTGAAGCTCGAAATGACCGACTTCGAGCTGCAGACGAAGCTACAAAAGCTAATGAAAGCGGATCTGATCTCGCGAGGTGAAACATACTTCGACTATAAGATAGCGAAAGATAAAACCTACGAACTCGTCTTTCGACATCTCTTTCAAAAAGAAATAGACAACTTCGTCCCAGACATCCGCAAAGAGCTCCGCCAAGAGATGGGACGGGCGAGCTATGAGAAGGGGAAGTTCAGAGAATACCTCGTGCGGGAACGGATCAAAAAGCCATTCAACCTGAAAGACCTCTCGGAAAACGGAATAGACCTCACCATCAAACCGAAAACGATCTTAGAGCGAGAAACGGTCAAAATAGGGTTACGAGCCCGAGAGATCGACCTAATCGTTAAAGGCAACGTTGAGTTATGGATTGATGTGAAAGGCACAAAAGGCAAGTACGGAAAACGCGAAGCCGACCGTTGGATAGAGATCAAGCAGGCAACCAGCGAGAAGAGCCCCAAAACCTTATTCGCAACGTTCTCCCAAAACGGGTACACGGCGGCGGCTAAAGAGCTCCTCGTTTTGAACAGGGTGTACGTGCTTAAAGAGGAAGAGGGGCAGTAAGACCCCTGCGAGCGCCGACTTTGTGGTTCATCGCGCCTTGGGGTCATCGCGGGGTAACCGAAGGGACCCCGCGATCCCCCTGTACAAAAGGGTATCGCGCTATGGGGTAATCGCGGGGTAACCGAAGGGACCCCGCGATCCCCCTGTACAAAAGGGTATCGCGCTATGGGGTAATCGCGGGGCAACTAACAGGACCCCGCGATCCCCCTGTACTAAAGGGTATCGTGCTATGGGGTCATCGCGGGGTAACCAAAGGGACCCCGCGAGCCCCCTGTACTAAAGGGTATCGCGCCGTCGCAAAAAGAAGATGCGCTTACGCCGCGATGCCTTTGGAAATGCTGGAAACGCCAACTTTTAAGTTGGCATGTTCTCCGGTTTTTGAAATGAAAAAAGACACAGCTCATGCCACACTGAAGTG
>MWEM01000119.1 GCA_002071085.1 Thermotogota bacterium ADurb.Bin062
TTGCAGGACGAGCCCGCCGTATACGTTGGGACGGGGAGCATTACTTCGTGGAGCCCTTCCGGGGCGACCGAGGACGCGGTCGGCGTGTCCATATCCGTCCAGGGCGACGGGGAATTGGAGCTTGACCCTGCATGAAGACTGAAATCAGATACGGAATAAACGCGATACGGGAGCTTTTGAGGGCGACGGGGCGCACGCCGGGAGACATTTTTACAGAGGGATTCGACCCGCGAGATGTGGGCTTTGGACTTTCGCTCATCTGGGCCGGGTTGCTCTGGCAGAACCGCGACCTGACGATTGAAGAGGTCGGCGACTTCTGCGACGCCGAAGAAGGGCGGTATGTGGCGCTCATAGGCGAGGCAACTGAAAAGCTGATATCGGCCTTCCGGCGGTCCTTCGGGCTGAAAGACGACGAGGAGTCGGAAGGAAAAAACTAACGGCGGCGGACTGGGAAGCGACGTGCGAGGAAATGAAGCTCGTTGCTCTCGGTCCGCTGCGACTTTCTCACGAAGATGTATGGCGGCTGACTTGGGGAGAGGTTGAAGACCTCGCGTATGCGTGGCGATACTCGGAGTTCTTGGAGACGCAGAAACGAGCTCAGCATGCCGCATGGATACTCAACGGCAGCGGCAACTTGAAGCGGCCTCTCAGAGTGGAAGACCTCTCCGGCTATTGGGTGGACGGTAGGATTATGGACAAGAACGAGTACCACGAATATCAAAAGCGGCGCATCCGGGCTAAAAGGGGGGTAAAGAATGGCTAAGAAAATCACGTATTTCTTCGGGGCCGACATCACGAATCTTGAGCGCGGATGGAAGCGTATCGAGTACAAGATGGGCAAATTGTCCGCGAACATGGAGAAGGTCGGAAGAACCATGTCCAGAGCCTTCACCGCTCCCCTTGTCGGCATCGGTGCGCTCGCGATGCGAGAATCCATACAGATAGAAACAGCGTTTGCTCGTGTGAGGAAAACAGTATCAGGCACCGAAGCTGAAATGAAAGCCCTTGAAAAGGGCATCATGGACATGTCGCAAAAGATGCCGTCAAGCGCCGTTGCTATAGCAGAGGTTGCGCAGGCAGCCGGTCAGCTTGGTATCCAGCGGGATAACATCCTCTCATTCTCGAAGGCGATGGTACAACTCGGAGAAACGTCGAATTTGAATTCCGCCGATGGAGCCGCCGCGCTTGCGCAGTTTGCCAATGTTACGCGGATGAGTCAAAAGGACTTTGACAGGCTCGCGTCAACTATTGTTGCTCTCGGAAACTCTCTCGCCACGACTGAAAGGGACGTAGTTGAGATGGGGCAGCGCATCGCCGGTGCGGGTGCGCAAATAGGCATGACGGAAGCTGAAATAATGGCCTTCGCCGGAGCGCTGGCAAGCGTCGGAATAGAGGCGCAAATGGGCGGTACAGCTCTTTCCCGCGTCATGATCGAAATGAAGCTCGCAACGGTCAAGGGCGGACAGGACTTGAAGAACTTCGCCGCTGTTGCCCGCATGAGCGCGGAGGAATTCAAAGCTGCTTTCGAGCAGAACGCCGCCGATGCTATGGTCAGGTTTATTCAAGGTCTGGCGTCTCTTGAAGGTACTGGAACATCCGCTATTGAAGTGCTCGACAAGATGGGAATTTCCGAAGTTCGTGTCAGAGACGCTTTACTTCGGTCCGCCGGGGCAAGCGACGTTTTGAAAAACTCCCTTGCCCTTGCGCGTGATGAATGGGAGAGAAACAGCGCTCTCACTGAAAAAACAGCCATCATTTACGACACTACAGGCTCGAAGCTGCAAATGATGCGGAATCAAATGTCGGCAACCGGCAAAGAGATAGGCGACAAGCTGACACCGCATTTGCTGAAACTCACAGAAAAAACCCGCGACGTGGTGAAGGTCTTTTCCGACCTATCGCCGGAAGCACAGGACACCACGATCAAACTCGCCGCGATCACAGCCGCCATTGGACCTCTCCTGATTGCAATATCAGCGACCCTCAATTCCGTCCGCACACTCGGGACAGCATTACTCGCTTTTGCTACAGGTCCGGCGGCTCCACTCATAGCGACCGCCGCCGCAGTCTGGGCAATCGTTGAAGCCTTCAAATCACTCAACGACATGATGAGCAAAACATCGGAGATACAAAAAAGAGCAACAGGGATGACTCCCGAACAGGTAATGAACCGGCAGAGATACCGCGAAATGGCCGGGGAAATCTACCGTGAGCGGCATGGAAAGTATCCGGTCACCGCTCCTGATTTTAAAGAGCTGGATTCCATCGTTGACGAACTGCTCGCGGAAGCTCGAAAGAGGATGCAGCAGCAGATCGACATGAAGGGATACACGCAACGAACGGAAACGCCCGGAGCAACACCCGCACCGGGCGCGACCGAAGAAGGATTGACGCTATCCCCCTTCCAGGGATTACCGGAAGCGGACGCGGCTGTAAAGAAGCTCACTGCGGCAGGGAAAGAAGCCGCAACCGTGTACTCGGAACTGGCACAAAAGTTGGCTTCCGCGCTCAACATCTCGGAAAGCGAAGCAGAAAAGCGGCTTGGATCCGCTCGGGAAGTCGGGGAATTGACCGCCGCCGCGATGGAGCGCCTTGCGGAGAAGGAACGCCAACAGGCGGAAGCCTTGGAAGCGGCGCGGCAGGGGGTGCGGAAGTTCTGGGCTGAAATGTCGTGGGCGAATCAGCAGGGCTTAATGACGGATGAAAACTACTTCGACATGCTCTCCCGGAGCTTCGACAGTCTGAAAGCGAAACTCGCTGCGGATTCCGGCGGGTTCCTCGACCTCTC
>MWEM01000120.1 GCA_002071085.1 Thermotogota bacterium ADurb.Bin062
GAGACGGCCGTGTCGATGTCCCGCGTAAAAGACTGAACAAAACTCCACATCCTGTGAGTGCAAGACTGAGAACGCCGGACTTCAGTTCGGCATGTTTTAAAGAACAAAACAGGGTTTCGCACAGAGAACACAGTTTATCGCGGCGTAAGCGCCCCTTCTCTTCGCGACGGCGCGATACGCTTTTGTACCTGCATTGAAAAACAGGGTTCGCACAGAGGGCACGGAGAGAACAGGCATCGCGGCGTAAGCGCCCTTTCTTTTCGCGACGGCGCGATACGCTTTTGTACCTGCATTGAAAAACAGGGTTCGCACAGAGGGCACAGAGAACACAGAGGAAAAAATGGCAAAGGGTGGGGATCGCGGGGTCGTAAAAACCACTTACCCCGCGATAACCCCCCACGGGCATCACGGCGCAAGCGCTTCTTCTTTTCGCGACGGCGCGATACCCCAGTTTCGTTCGTTCGAAGAGCAAAAAACAGGGTTCGCACAGAGGGCACAGAGAACACAGAGAAAAGACCGGCAATGGGTGGGGATCGCGGGGTCCCTTCGGTTACCCCGCGATTACCCCCCCACGGGCAGCGCGGCGTAAGCGCTCCTTCTTCGTGCAACGGTGCGATACGCATTTGCACGGACCCATTGCTATGACAGCGCCCCCAGCCTTCTGCTCTATGTTATAATCTTACCAAACCGAAACAAAGCGGGTGAAAGCGATGTTCAAGATGCCGGAAAAGATAACCTACGCTTTACCGGAGCAAATAGGAAACACCGACCTCTTTGTCGGGAGGAAAAAGGAGTTCGATTTCTTTCTGGGAGTTTGGTACAACCGTTTGATCGGTAATATCGCGCAAAGCCAAGCGATCGTCGCCAGACGGAAGAAGGGAAAAACGGCGTTTCTGCAGAGGTTGTTCAACATTCTATGGAGTAGCCCGACGAGCGGAGTGATTCCTTTCTATTACGTGATACAAGATAGACCGCTTACGTTAGCCGCATTTGCAGAAGATTTTTATACCCATTTTATGGGACAATACCTTTCATTTAGGGATAGGAGGGAAGACTACCTATCCTTTCCGATCTGTTTTGAAAAGCTGGCCCCGCTCGTTGAAGGCGACCGATATTTGAAGGATGCATACGAAACGATGGTGATAAAAAAGCAAGAAGACGACTGGGATGGGATGTGGAACCTAGCCAGCAGGCTACCGGCGGCATTGGCTACGGTTAAAAAAAAGAAGATCGTTCAAATTATCGATGAATTCCAAAACATCAACGCCTATATATACGACTATAGGGGCGAAAGGATCGACCCGTTGAGCGGGACGTATCTGGACCTTGCGGAGAAGAAAGAGGCGCCGCTCATCATTTCGGGGAGTGAAGTTCACGGGCTATTGGAGATCGTGAGAAGACTCACAGCGCGGTTCGAGGAGAACGTCCTGGAAAACCTCCCTGAAGAGGAGGCGAAAGAAGCGATTTGGAAGTACGCGGAGATCTTTCACACGAAGATAGACGATGCCGGAGTAGACAAGCTTTGGAACCTCACCCGCGGAGACCCTTTGTATATCAAAGCGCTTTTCTCGTCAAAGCACAACACGAAAAATGATTACGTTCAAGAGGATAACATCATCGAAGTATACACGCAAGAGATCACGAGCGGACTTATTTTTAAGACGTGGGGCGAATACATCGCAAAAATCTTTGTGGAAGTGAACGAAAGAAACGCGAAGAGGCTCTTACTGTACCTGTTTCAGGCGGGAGAAGAGCGCACCCGAGCGCAAATAATCAAAGACCTGAAGCTCGATATGACCGACTCTGAACTGGAAACGAAGCTGCAAAAGTTGATCAAAGCGGATCTAATCTCATATGGGAGCACCGCATTTAGATACGTAATCGCGAAAGACAAAACCTACGAACTGGTTTTCCGACGCCTTTTTCAAAAAGAGATCGACAACTTCGTACCGGACATAAAAAAAGAGATTCGTCAAGAGATGGGTGGGAACGCCGGACTTTAGTCCGGCAGGGCTTAAGAGAAAAAACAAAGGTTCGCCTAGAGAACACAGAGGGCACGGAGGAAAGAGAAGAGATTCGCTGAGAACGCCTACGGGGCGCCGCCAGAGCGGCGGACTGGGAGCGCCATACTTTAGTGTGGCTCTTTTGCTTTTTTTGTTCATAGAAAGAAAAAAGGCGTGCCGGACTGAGGTTGGGCGTTCCTAAGGCCTTCCGGAGCGTGCGACGTTCCCAGGCGCTTTGGCGCGTGAGTCATTCTGAAAAAGTTCTCATATACGGACGTTGCGGGTGTACCCGCAGGCGATCGAAAGGTATAGAATGAATAGGCATAAGAGAACCGGAGTCTGTCAAAATGAATAAAATATCCATTCGCTTCTTTGACGATACGGAAGTTCGCGCTGTTTGGGATGATGAACATTCCAAATGGTGGTTTTCCGTCCTCGATATCGTCGGAGTTTTGCGTGGCGAAAGCCAGTATGAAAAGAACCGAAACTACTGGAAATACCTCAAAGCAAAGCTCAAAAAGGAAAATTGCGAGTTGGTTAGTCGCGCTAACCAACTGAAATTGACGGCCGCGGATGGGAAAAAGTATCTTACTGACACCTTCGACTACGAGGGTGTTATAGCGCTTGCCAAGGGTTTCCCTAGTAAAAAAGCAAATCGTTTCATAGAATGGTTCACATACAGTGAAGAAACGATTGACGGTAAAAGCAAGAGTAAGGCCTATGCGCT
>MWEM01000121.1 GCA_002071085.1 Thermotogota bacterium ADurb.Bin062
TTTCATATACCTTTTCTGTGCACCCCTCAAAATCGCCGTTGCAGCCGCGGTTAACCTGATCCGGCCGCCCCGTGGCTATGGCTCTCTTTTTCGGCGTCGGGAAACTTCGACTCAGTTCCCGCCCTTCCTCCCGCCTCCCGGGAGGGACCCATTAACCAGAGCGCTCAGGTGCTCGATCCCCCGTTCCGAATTATACGCTACCACCTGCGGGCTGCCGTCCTCTCTGAAGGTGTCGGGTGCGCCGGTGATCACAAACAGGTCGCCGTCGGCATACGGTCCGAAATCGTGCAGCCCGAAGATCGCACTCTGCAGCGTGATCGTTTCAGATTTTGTCTTCTCGCTAACATGATACGAGTGCACAAGTTCCGTCGGTTCCGAAAGGGTGAGTACGACATACGTACCTTCTTCTTCGCCCATATGGTTCGAGAGGTCCTCCCAGGAGACGTACATCTCAACAGGCGGCGTCAGGCTATGGAGGACCGCCAGACACTCCTCATAGAGGGGTCCAAACCGATCATCTCCTTCTGCGATCCGCACCTCCCCTTCCCCTGCGGTATGAATGAGAACAACCGCTCCTTCCTCCGAAGAAAGAGAGGCGTGGTAAAGGAGAACGACAGCAGAGAGAAGAACAATGAGCACGAGGGAGATGAGAAAGTATCGTTTGTTCATGATGTTACTCCTGAAAAAAAAGTAATTACGGGGAATTACCCGGGATAACCCTCTCCTCTTCTGAAAGGGCGGCCGAGACAAACTCAACATATGGCCTCTCGATACCATTTACCGTCCCGGTTCCTGAAAAAACGTACACAGGAAGGACAACCTTCTGTTCAGTAATCCTTGGCTCCATCCAGTAACCAATGTGGATATCTTCAACAACAACTTTCTCATATAGATTTTCGGTGGGGGGTCTTGCAAACCTTGAGGCGATCAAATCTGAGTAAGCCAGTTCTGGCGTTTTTATTTTCACCTCTTTATACGGTTGCACATCTCTCCACGATTTGATTACCTCCACTACCTCGCCTTTGTCTCCAATGATGACTGAAAGTTCGTCTCCGTAGACTGGAATCCCGTTGAAGTTTCTGGAATAATGTACATCAAGAGTCATATTATAGGACAAGGTAGGTCCTTCATGTCCAATCATGTACTCTTTATATATCTTATCCACTTCCACACTTTCAATCTCTGCATCCTCCGGGAGTAAATTCCTCGTTTTAAGGAAATTTGTGGCTATCTCCCTTGCTTCTGCTTTGGATGGAAGTATGGGTTGTGATTCAACAAACGCTGGAAATGCCTTTTCAGGTATTTCATATACGATTCCACCAGAACGTTCATAGACCGAAAGGCATCTGGACTCCTCTCCAGTATTATCTATAATTTGTATCCTACCCGTTGATTCACTCTTTTTCTCTGCTTTCCCATACGTATCGAATCTCTCTCCCATCTTTTTTACATACTCGTCAGACACATCTGGAGTCACTGTCCGATAGATTACATAAGATTCATTCACGTCTGGGAGCGCTGTATTTAATGTAAACTTCGTATCGTAAAGACTATCGGAGGGCAGGGTGGGATCATCCTGATCTTGGATCGAACACGCTGGAATCGCGGTTGCTGTGACACCTGCGACAAGGACTAGACTCAGTATAAACAATACTTGGGTTTTAATCATCTGTTCTCACCCCTAATGTAGTTTATAACTCCATGCAGACCAGAGTCCATCTACGGGTGGATCAGAGGCGACTGAGCCCTGGCCCCAGATACAGTCGTTTCATACGCTGTTGTCCTCAGCAACCATCTGGACTACTTTATCTGACGGGTGCGTCTCATCCATGGCATGGTACCATGCTATCGGCACGTTTTCCCCGTCAAGCAAACGTTCTGCGAAACTGGGTCCGTCCTCGGCATAATTTAAAGATTCGGTTTCAAATCCACAAATAAGATGAACTCCGTTGAGACCATAGTGGCTTCCCTTAAAATTACCGGGTTCTGCGGTTGAATGACATGAATGCAAACCAATCCATTCTAAATCGTAGTCCCCCCATTCGATTTCAGAACTAAAGAACACATCTTTACCCGGGCCAAGACTGATGTGTTGGTCTGATCCGTGGCCGTTAAAAAATGCAATATCTACGCCGTCTATGTAATTTCTATCACCATTGTTGAAGTACTCAAAATGACTTTCTAAAGCGTTTGCATCGCCTTTGTTAAACTTACGTGTCCATCCTGCGTCTCCTAATGTGTTATAAAAGCCTCCTGCAGAATCATCACTATTATCAAGACCACCAGCAGTACTCCATTCAACACCGACTTCAGGGGTGCCACCGTCGTCGCCGGTTCCATCAATTGCACCCGGGTTAATCTCATCCGCACTCACTGCTGGCACGAAGATCGCACCGACGATCAGCAACGTCACGATGAGGACGCTGATTCCGGAAAGAACTTTTGGTTTCATGATTCCATTCCTCCTTTCATGTGTGCCCCGGAACCGCAACGGCTATCCCCAATGTAAGCCAACAGCACCATTGCCTTCCGGGCACGCTGTTGGGAGCCGGGACACGATGCCGATCGGGGTTCCCGGCCCCCGCGGGATACCGCAGAGCGGTATCCCCGATCGAGACGTCGGTGTTCCTCCCCTTAACGTTTCTGTG
>MWEM01000122.1 GCA_002071085.1 Thermotogota bacterium ADurb.Bin062
ATCAATCCTTTTTTTGGAGCCGGAACCCGTATCGTATCCGCGAATAGGGCGCCCAGAAACGACGCGAAGGGCAACGTAAACGGAAACCCGAAGGAGATTTCGGATTCGGCGTCATACCGGTCGTATCCCGTATAATGAAGGTCCAACCAATACGGGTCGATCATTTGCACTCTTGAGGAGTCTATAAACCTCTGCTGGATACGATGCATGAGTCCGTCCATTTTCAGGCGTAACGCCTGTTGCAAGTGGGGCGGTTGGTAGGACATCGGGAATATGGGCAGGGTCGGAAAACATAGCGTGATGGGGACGCTGGCCGCCGCGCTTTCGACCTCGGCGATTAGCGCGTGAGTCTTTTTTTCTATCGTCTCTATGACGTCTGTCAACATCGATAGGTCCCATCCGGAACTGGAACGTAATCCCAGCCTGGGATCCAAATCCGGCCACTCGATATGTATCAGTAAATGTCTGTATTCTTCTCTTTTCGACATCGAGATATTTCCTATGAGATCATTGAAAAGGCCGCTCTTGATGATCACTCTTTCGTGTGGAATAGACGTTTGAAGGTACGCTTGGGTAAAGGATAGGAGGTGCAACGGAGTGTAGCCTGCCGCGTAGAATACGGGAAACTCTCTTTGAGTCTCCTCTTTCTTCCGATTGATTATTTCGAGCGCCTCCAGTAGCGTCAAGTATTTTCGTTCATATGTATTCAATCTGATACTCACTCCCCACCGTGCATCCAAGCGATGCGATTTTTTCGAGGATTTCTTTTCGGAAAGAAGTGGCGATCACCAATGTTTCTATGTGGCTACCCCTCAGCGTTTCATCAGCGTATTGTATTTGACCTTGGAACCCGGGAAGAAATAATCCTTTTCGGGTTGTATCCGAGTCGACCACAGTGATGTTTGCCGTTCTCAGTATTTCTTCAGGGATTTGACTCAGAGCGATTACCGAAACTGAACCGCTTCCCCACCAGATGATAGGGGAGTTCTGCCGAGATTGGATGAACGAGATCAACGATTTTTTCGCTGTTTGCGATTTGTCACGGATTTTGAAGACGCTTTGGCGGAATGCTTCCTTTTCACTTTTATGAAAATCAGGGGTTGTTTTTTTCTCTCCAAATTTCATAATCAATCTGATCGCATCGCGCTCTTCTTCATAGTGTTCTATCGAGATATCTTGGTCTATGCAAAGCCTGCGCAGGAAATATTTATTGTAATAGAGCAGATGCTGATGACAAAACCCAGAAAAATTCGGGAATTCCATAACAACCTTGCCTTCTGCGTCAAGATGACTTCTCATCATTTCGAGCACTCGCAACGGG
Source organism: Thermotogota bacterium ADurb.Bin062 (assembly GCA_002071085.1). Classification (GTDB taxonomy): domain Bacteria; phylum Thermotogota; class Thermotogae; order MWEM01; family MWEM01; genus MWEM01. Next base: position 1,322 of record MWEM01000122.1, read on the forward strand.
GTGGGGAAGTGTTCCCAAACGTGGATAAGGAGAAATGAATCGACTTTCTTATCGAAACGGGTATTTTCGCCAAAGTACTCACGGCGCATTTTTATATTATAGCCGGGACTTAATGGTACCGGCGACGGATCAATACCTTCGAGGTTTCGGTATCCGTGATCATACAGGTAAGAGAGTAAATAGCCATCGGAACACCCAATATCGACAATGTATTCGCTTGGACCTAAAGCCTTCCGTAGTAATCGCTTCATCCCTTCATATTTGGTAGTCCCGATGCCGCGATTGGGGTTGATATATTTGTAATTATCATAAATCAAATCAAGCTCTTCGTTTGGAAGGGGTTTTGAGTTAAACCCTAAAAGGCAGTCCAAACACAAACTGGCCTCAAACGGAAAGGGCTTGATCAGATTCGCGTGTTTCTTCTCATATGCGGCTAAAAAATTCGGGGTTTTCATTTCCAGAAACACGGCGGTGTTCGTTGAAGAACAGTAAGGACAGTTCACGACATTCCCTCCCTCATCAATTATTCTCTTCACGCGCTTTGCACGGTTTAAACAAGCCCGCATCCCGCAGGCGGTCGGCGCTGTCGACGCAGATGTCGAAGTCGGCATCGATGATCTGACAGATATCCAGTAAATCCCGGGTCCCGTCGGCGTAGGCGATCAGGTTCATCAAATCCCTCGTGGATCCCATCGTCTGTTTTGAACTGATCGTTGGATACAGTCCTCGCTTGCCCAGCTGGGGCTCACAAAGGCAGGTGACCTTATACCTCTCATTCCGTTCGATGATCCGGATGGCTTTCTTGTAAATGCCGAGGCTTTCGTCGAGCGCTTCAGCCGTGACGAAGTCAAGGTTGTCCAACGAGGTATGGTATTCGGGATAGGTTCCGTATTTCGAGCGCATAATGGATGCGATCGGTAAATCGATTCCGGGACTGCAGTACTGCCTTTCGTCGCTGCCCCGCTCTAAGAACGAGTATGCTGTGTAAGAAGGAACCTCGCGCTCGAGAACGTATTTTGCCACGCGGTCAGATAGCGTGTTTCCGTTTCTACTGGGTAAATAGGACCACGCCCGGTCGTCTCCCAAGCACGTGAAGATGAACCCGGCGATCACTCGCCGTTTCAACTGTTCGAGGTTCTTGTGGATATATCCGATCGCGCCGATCGTTTCGGGGATGAAGACGACCCTGTACGTGTACTTCCGCTTCGGTAAGGAGAGCAGCCACTCGGATAAGAACGTGAGCACCACGGGCCCGGATAGGTTGTCGTTGGCCAGAGAAGGGTGGCAGATATAGGTGGAGAGCAGGACCTC
>MWEM01000123.1 GCA_002071085.1 Thermotogota bacterium ADurb.Bin062
AAGGTAGGATTCCACCACGGCATTCACAATAGCCTTTTCCGCTCGAGCATACCGTCCAAAGACCTGCGTCTCAAAGGGGAACTCCCGGAATTGTGGTTTCCGGAGGGTCATTTCCCCGTATCGGGTCTTGAGGGATCGGGCCTTGTAACCGTTCCGATGCGCCTTCCGGGAATCAGTGCGCTCATACGGGATGGCTCCCGCCTGCTGGAGTGCCTCTACAATCATTACCTTATTGAGGAAAGCAGCGATGAGGTTCTTCATGCCTTCCTCCTGATCGGAAAGATAATCTGCGATAAGGTCTAAGGTATCCATGGCCCTGTTTCTCCTTTGTGCAAATCGAGGTTGGATCCAGGGCCATTTCAATTTTACATAAACTTCGTTACGCTACCGTGCGAACCGTTGTGAATGCACTGGATTGGTAAGGACTGCATACAGTCAGACTCGCGTATCCGGAAGGTGTGAGGATCAATCGAGGATTTTAATACTGCCTATTTTAAACCGCTATGATAGACGAGGTCGACGTTCAATGGCGGTTCTAGATTTCATCCAATATCATATCATCGATTCCGCAAAAAACGCATACTGGTGCATCCGCAAGCGTTTTCCGCTTCGCCTTCTCCTTTGTGATGTGAATTGTCGGGAGATCCCGGAATCCACCTGGTTCGGGCATCCATACGGGATCACCATCCGGGACGGCACCAGATTCAGGGAGAACTGTGCTGTCCGATCGAATGTCACCATCGGGCAGAAGTCAACTGAAGAAGAACGGGCCGTCATTGACAACAACGTCCAGATCGGCGCCGGTGCGATCATCCTCGGACCGGTTCACATCGGTGATAACGCCGTCATCGCTGCAGGTTCAATTGTTCTCACCGATGTGCCGCCCAATACGACTTATATCTCCAAACATCAGGTTATTCTAAAATAGAAGAGATCCAATGTCCGCTACAGGCACTCAGCCTAATACCTCCACGGAGAGATCAGATACTGGAGCGTACGGTGGAACCTTGAGTGGTGATCGTAATCGAAGTTCCGCTTCGGGGCCGCATGGAGAACTGAATCCATCTCCTCTTCAGTCAGTTCGAGCGTATCGGCAATGAATTTCCTGTCTTCTGCTTCCTGTTCGGCCGAATATATTGACTCCCTCATTTTACTGAATGCTTCCTCCCTTGTCATCTGCTTCGACAGAACAAGCGTTGCGTAATCGGTAATTCTCTTGTCAATCCCGAACTTCTTGGGTAATAGGAAGGCAAAGGCCCAGCGGGTGAAAATTGATTCGAAGTGGTGTCCACCGTAGTACTTCCAACCGAGCTCCCTCTCCAGGAGCGAGTCCACATCGCTGTGACGGTAGTCCATCCAATAAAGCGGCCGGATCTCACGGATCCCTTTTCGGTACCATCTGAAGACGTCAGCGATAGTCCGCAGGGGATAGTTGTTCAGGTTCATTGTGCCGTGTCGGCCCTGTATGTCGAGTATGAAGCGCTCATCGTCATGAAGTGACCACTCGATCGACCCCTGACCCTCTGTTCGGAACGATGCGCCACTAAAGACATACTCGATATTCTTTTTCTCCGCTATATCGTATAAGACCGTAACAAACGCGTGATCAGATGGGATATCGATAGAGGGCACCGATGCGAAAAGAAAAGCTCTCTGCAGATCTTTGAACTCTTCCCATTCGACAGTGTGGTTGTGCAGGTCGACATCAAGTTTCCGGCAGGTATTTTTCATGTTCTCCACAGCGATAGAAGAGTCCATCCTGTTGTCGACGTGAACGGCAAGCGGGTTGAGGCCCCATTGCTTGAGAAGGTATAAGGTATACGTGCTGTCCCGGCCCCCGCTTACACCCTGGATACAGTCGTACTCCAGACCTCTACCCCTCGACTTCACCTTTTCAACGAGAAATCGGAGTTTTTTCTGGTTTTCCGGATTGACGGAGTATTTGCTGCATCTTTGATCGTACCGGTGGCAGTGATTACATACACCGTCTTTGTCAAAGTAAATATTTGGAAATGTATCGCCCAGAATGCAGCGGGAGCAGGTCTTTTCCATACGATAAAATCTGCTTTGCTATGATAAAATAGCTCTGAAAGATGCTGTGAAGCGCGAACGGTTCATATATTCTGCAATGAGGATGAGGGATAAAATCGCACATACCAGGAAGAACGAGGGAATTGTATCAGTTCACATCCTGTTCCGATATGAGTCGGCGCCCGCATAAGTCTACGATGAATTTTTCTGTCCTTAGCAATACTCAGATAGAATCTGTGCAACCTTAGCACTGGCATCGCCGTCTCCAAAACAGGGTTTCTGCTCTCCTTCAGGGGTGAAATTCCGGATCACCCGGAGGATCTCCTCCCTCCCCGCCCCCACAAGCACGTTCCACCCGGCCTCGACCGTCTCGACCCACTCGGTGTTCTCCCGGAGCGTGATGCAGGGAACCTCGAGCATGTAGGCCTCCTTCTGGACCCCGCCGGAGTCAGTGAGGATCTTTTTCGCATGCGCCATCAGGCGGATCATGTCAAGGTAGCCGAGCGGTTCGGTGACCCGGACGTTC
>MWEM01000124.1 GCA_002071085.1 Thermotogota bacterium ADurb.Bin062
CCTATGCCACGATGTTAGGGTATACGCAGGAGGAACTGGAAGAGGTCTTCTCTGAACATATCGATGCCGCGTCTCATAAACTGGATCAAGACCGCCAGGTCTTTCTGGACGATCTGCGCCGCTACTACAATGGCTTTTCTTTCGATGGGCAGGAGTTTGTGTACAATCCTTTCTCGGTGTTGGGATTCTTCGGCGATTATCGCTACCGCAACTATTGGTTCGAATCGGGTTCGCCATACTTTCTGAGTCAGTATATCCGGACACACCGGATCGAATTTGACAAACTCACCGACCATCCCGTGACCGAGAGCCTCTTCAGCAACTATGAGATAGAGAAGTCTCCTCCGGAGAGTTTCTTAGTGCAGTCAGGCTATCTGACGTTCAAGGATTATGACAGGGAATTGGGATATACGTTGGGCTTTCCGAACCAAGAGGTGAAGGATGCGTTCAATCAGTTGATCCTGCTGAATTCGTACGAACTGGACGACTATCAGGCGGGCGCGATACGAGCGGCGATGATCGAAGGGTTGCGCAATCGGGACTTTCCCAGGATTTTCGCGCAGATGCAACAGGTCTTTTCCGCGATTCCATATCATTTATACCTGAATCGGCTAGAGAAGAAAGATCTGACGGGCGGGATCGAGCGCTTGGAGCGTTATTACCACGTGGTGTTGCTGACACTACTGTGGGGGTGCGGGATCGATGCAGTGGCGGAAGAACCTTTAAACCTGGGCAGGAGCGATCTGGCGATACGCTATGGGCAGGATGTGTGGCTACTGGAACTGAAGAAGGCGCCGAATCCCCAGGCGGTGAAGGCCACCGCGCAACAAGGCCTGGAGCAGATCAAAGAGAAGGGCTATGCGAACAGGTATAAAGGGCGGGCCTTGTTCCTCGTGGGGATTGGAATCGATGAGGAGAAACGAAATCTCGGCTGTTATACGATGGAGAGGGTTTCTTCTTAAAACGCGGGAAAATGGTTTCGCACGGAGGGGAAAGAAAGGGGTTCGCACGGAGAGCACAGAGGGCACAGAGAAAGAAAAAGGAAGGGCTCGCACGAAGAACACAGAGGGCACGGAGAAAGAAAACGAGGGGTTCACACAGAGAACACGGAGGGCACGGAGAAAGATGAAAACGTAGAAGATATGGCGGACTGAAGTGCGGAGTTCCTAGGAGTTCCCAAGAAGCGAACTCAGAGAAGCAAAAAAACAAATATGAAAAAGAAGACATACCGCACTAAAGTGCGGCGCTCCCAAGAAGCGTAAAGCTGAAAAATCAAAACCCAGGTATGCCGGACTGAAGTCCTGCGTTCCCAAGAGGCGTTCCCAGGGCGTTTCCAGGAAGCACTTGCCGCACGGGAGGTGGATAGGAGTATGGGGCACACGAAAACTTTGTTCGAAGAGACGATGAACCGCATTCGAGACACCGGGACGATCGCGTTGCTCTCTAATGACTCGTCTCAAATTACCCCGAGTTCAAGCGCCCACAGAATCCTTACAGCCCTATATCCCGCTTTTCAAAGGGTTTTTGAAAGGTGTGGCGTTCATATTCTTAAAAAAGCCACCTTCCAAGACACCCTCCAAGAATCGGTATGGTCCTGTCGCACTTTCAATCTCCCTTTCTATCTCCTGCTTCTTGAGAATAGCGAATCCTTCGATCAAGTGTACGAATGGCTCGCCGATGAGCATTCGCGCCGTGTGTTCGATTGGTTCGTCCAAGTCCATATGAGCGGCTTGTTCTTGGGCCGCTTTACCCCAAAGATTTTTCCCTTCGTGGAAAGGGGTGAGGCGCCTACTCATCCGCCAATCGCGGTAAAAAGACGCGGGTTCTTTCGCTACCGCTATTTCGTGGACAAATATCAGTTTCATTGTTCTGAGCCGGTTATCGAGCCCGTCTTTCTACGCCGGGATTACGCATATCGGGACATCGTACTTCCATCTTCGGGTGAGAGTATCGTGGAGGGCGGGGGTTACTATGGTGAAACCGCGCTTTGGTTTTCGGATGCCGTGGGACCTGCCGGCCACGTTTGGTCGTTTGAACCAGATGCGCATAGTTACCGGATGCTCTGCGAGAATATGGCCCGTAACCGCTTAAAAAACGTCACTCCGGTTCCTGTTGGGTTATGGGATACGGAAGGGCAGATCGGGTTCCGCTCACAGGCTTCCGCTTCGAGGGCCGCGGAAGGGGATTGCGCCAAGCCTGTGCCCGTGATCACGCTAGACCGCTTAGTCGAACGGGAACGGTTGGAAAAGGTCGACTATATCAAGTTGGATATCGAAGGCGCCGAACGCCGCGCTTTATTGGGGATGGAACACACGATCCGATACTTCCGGCCGAAACTCGCGATCTGCGTGTACCATTTGTTTGATGATATCATCGCAATCCCTCGGCTCGTGAAAGAGCTCTGCCCGGACTATGTGCTGTATTTGGATCATAAGTCGGATACCCTTTCGGAGACGGTCTTGTTTGCTCTTCCTCGAACGCGTGCCGAACTTTCTGGGGGCGCCTAGTTTGGTATGCCCTTTGCTTTTCTAGGACACGAAAACAGGCG
>MWEM01000125.1 GCA_002071085.1 Thermotogota bacterium ADurb.Bin062
TCTTCGGGTTCATTTCGTCCCCGCTTCCCGACAAGGGATATCACATATCACCCCGTCGGCCAGAAGCCCTTCCCCCAGGTGGGGACAATCGGGACAACGAAGAAGGTCTTCCGGGGTCTTCGAATAAGACTTCTTCGCTTCCAGATAATCGTCTTCCAGTCGGTTATACAAGGCTTGAAGCGATTCGGCTTTCTTGTCGTCGCCGGCCGACTTCGCTTCAAGAATCAGGTCAAGACCCTTCGATAAGCGACCGTAAAGCGTTCGGGCTTTTTCCTTCGGGTCATTCATTAAGCCGCCTTCGCCCGAATCGCCGTCCTGGTATAGCCGGCGACGTTGACGGGTTCGGGATACAAGACGACTTTCTTCCCGACCCAGTCGTCTGTATCTTCCGACCCGACCGCCTTTGATATCTGGAAGGCAAGGGTCTTTGAAAGGACGATTCCCTTCTGTGCTTCCTTGAAGAAGACGACCCACTTTTCGACCGGGGCGGTCCCCGGCGTTGGAATCATCTTTTCAAGTCGAAGGTGTGAGATAGTCAAGGTGACTGATTTTCCGGCCAGGTCTTCGCCGGTTGCATACTTGCGGGGGAAAAGGTCATTCAATTTCATGATTCATTCTCCAAAGGTGAAGGAAGGGCGGGAAGCCCTTTCAAAGGCTTCCCACTTCGGCGGGTTCGGGGACCGATTCGAATTCCAGAATCTTGACGAAGGCGACGGGAATTCGGGTTGACGAAGATTCAACGGGTCCCCCCATCGAATATTCTGTGAAGGGTCGAATCTTTTTCCCGTTGACGGGAAGGGCTTCGACCGTTGCGATTTGCCGGCCGTCCCCAGTCGTGAAGATATTGACGACTTCGACGGTGACTTCTTGATTCTGTGTCGTGACAAAAGCGATAATCCTTTTCATTTTCCTGGTCTCCCTTTTCAATTGGTCTTGGTGGTCTTCAAAGGTCTTTCGTGGTCGTCGGGTGTCCTTTGATGTTCTAATCTTATCACAAGTGATATGCCGTTGTCAAGTGTTTTCGGGACCAATTTCAAGGATTAATCTTAAAATTTCCGACCGTCTGGAAGTGTCCCGAATCGGGTTATAAAGCCGATAATTCGACTTTTCCAGTATGATGTATCAATTTACCTTGAAGCCCGAATTGAAGCCTTGTGGGGCTTCCTGGAAGGTCAAGGGACGTCCCTGATACCATTCAAGGGGCGTCCCTGGTCTTTTTCGTCAATATTTGTCAGGGGCGTCCCTTATTTCACCCAGGGGCGTCCCTTGAATCGAATTATTCTGAATTTTCAAGACTTGATATATCAAGCGTCCAATCATAGCGGGGCGACCCCGACGGGCGACGATAAGGGTCAAGAATCAGGTCCCCCGATTCAAGCCGGCGAAGACCGTCGGCCAGTAATAAGGCGACAATCTGGGAAGCGGGAATCCTTTCGGCTTCGGCCAGGTCGAAGACCCGCTTCTTCAATTCCAGGGGAAGGTCAAGATTCACCCGACCAGGAAGACGGTTTGCCGCCTTCTTTCTTTCCTTCGCCTTCTTCGCCCGGTCAGACTTTGACCCGACGGTCCTTTCTTCTTGGTTGGTCATGATATCCCGGACGGCGGGGTCGATAATAGATTGTCTTTTCAATTCGGTCATTGAATCACCTCTTGAATCCTATCCAGAAGGTCAAGGTATCCCCCCGCCCTTTTCCCGTTGAATTGATACCCCTTGATTGACGGTGAATCGGGACAATATTCCCATAACGTCTTCCCGAAGGCGGCGGCTTCCCTTGCTTTTGTGTCCTGGGGAATCGGCGGCCAGACTATCTTCCCGAAGGCGTTGACCAGGTCCCGAAGTTGTGTCGTCGTTTCTTTCGTCGTCCTATCAAAGAAGGTTGGAAGGATTGAATATCCTTCGAATTTGTGATTATTGTCTTCGCTTTGTTCGACTTCGGCCATTGACCGAAGGATTTCATTCACCCCGTCAACGGCCATAGCGTCAAGTTTCGTTGGAATGATTATCCAATGGGAAGCGACCAGGGCGGCGACGTGAAGGACCCCCAGACTGGGCGGGGTATCAAGAATTATCACGTCGTAAGTCGACCCCTTCAAGGCCTTCTTGATTACAAGTTCCCGGAAGTTCAAAGTCGTGACATAACGGCCGACGGCTTCCCCCGTCTTGTCGCTTGCGATAATATCCAGGTTCGGACGGGCGACTTCGGCGACCTTGTGAAGCGGTTCTGATTCGACAAGAAGTCGATATAGTCCGTTCGTCTTTTTCATTCCCAGAGCGAAGGCGACGTGACCTTGTGGGTCAAGGTCGACAATCAAGACCCGCCGGCCGGCCAGGGATAAGCCATGACCCAGGGTGACGGCGGTCGTCGTCTTCCCGACCCCGCCCTTTTGGTTTGCGACGTTGATAATCGTTGTCATTGTCATTCCTTCCCGGCGGCTTCGAAGGCGTTCGGGGACCAGGAATCATCTTTCCCGATTTCGTCGAAGCGGCTTATCTGGGGGAAG
>MWEM01000126.1 GCA_002071085.1 Thermotogota bacterium ADurb.Bin062
CCTCGACACGCAGATCAAGCGGTTTAAAATATAGACTGTTTTAATTATCGTTTGTAAACAAATAGGGCGAATGCGTCTGGGAACGTCGAACTTTTGTCCGGCACGGGTTTTTGTCCCCATGGTTACATCACGCTTTAGTATGGCGTGTTTTACCTGTCTTGCTGCTCTGTCCTCTATGAGCGAAACCCTTTTTTCTTTTAAACGATGCCGAGCGAAAATTCCGCGCCCCCAGAGTGTATTCAGAACGTTACCTGGGCGCTTTCCGAGAAAATCTTCGTGTTCTCTCTGTGTTCTCCGTGCTCTCTGTGCGAACCCCTTTTGATCCCTGCCAACTTAAAAGTTGGCGTTCCCAGGCGTTCCCAAGCGTTCCTTGAAAAAAGCCCGAAAATTCGCTTTCATCGAAGACGTGGTAGAATATCGAAAAATCGAGGAGGCGCGTAAAATGGAATTCTTAGAAGGCCTGACCTTTGACGATGTGCTGCTATGTCCCCATTACTCAGAAGTGGTACCCACGCAAACCGACCTGACTTCGCGTTTCACCCGCAAGATAACCGTTCGGGTCCCGCTCGTGAGCGCGGCGATGGATACGGTGACGGAAAGCGCGATGGCGAAGTCTTTGGCCCGCGTCGGAGGGATCGGGGTCATCCATAAAAATATGTCGATCGCGAAGCAAGCGGAGCAGATCGACCTGGTGAAGCGTACGGAGAACGGTATCATCTTCGACCCGGTGTCCATCCACCCCGGGATGAAAGTGAAAGAGGCTGAACGGTTGATGCGAGAGTACAAGATCGGCGGCCTTCCCGTTATCGACCACGAAAACACCCTGCTGGGTATCGTGACGAATCGGGATATTCGGTTCGAGGATGACGAGAATCGTCTTGTGGAAGACCTCATGACGCCCTTCGAGAGACTCGTCGTAGCGAAATCCGGCATCTCACTGGAGGAAGCGAAGAAGGTGCTCCACAGACACAAGGTTGAAAAACTGCCAATCATTGACGATCAGCGGAAGATTGTCGGGTTGATCACGATCAAAGATATTAAAAGCGTCGTCGAATTCCCCAACGCGTCACGGGACTCCAAGGGCCGGTTGATGGTGGCCGGGGCCGTCGGGACCTCCGATGATACAATGGAACGCGTTCGCGCGTTGATCGCCGCCGGGGTCGATGCCATCGTCGTGGACACCGCGCACGGCCACTCCAAAAACGTGGTCAATCGTGTAGCCGAGATCAAGCGCCTGTATCCCCAGATGCAGGTGATCGCGGGCAATATCGCGACCTACGAAGCGGCCGTCAGTTTGCATCAAGCCGGCGTCGACGCGGTGAAAGTCGGGATCGGGCCGGGATCGATCTGCACGACCCGTATTGTCGCGGGAGTCGGAGTCCCACAGCTGTCCGCCATCTTCGATTGCGCGAAAGCCAGCCGGGAATTGGATCTCCCAATTATCGCGGATGGCGGTATCCGATACTCCGGTGACGTCGCCAAAGCCCTCGCCGCTGGGGCCTCTACGGTGATGATTGGGTCTATCTTCGCAGGAGCGGAAGAGTCGCCGGGCGAAACGATCATCTATGATGGACGAACATTTAAAGCCTACCGCGGGATGGGGAGCATCGGCGCGATGCAAGCCGGCAGCAGCGATCGGTACAATCAGTCCGGAATCAACTCGGAGAAACTCGTTCCCGAAGGCGTCGAAGGGATGCTACCCTTCAAAGGGCGCGTGAGCGATATCGTCTATCAGTTATGCGGCGGGCTGCGGTCGGGCATGGGTTATTGCGGCGCCGCAACGATCCCACAACTGCAACAGAACGCCAGATTCGTCAGAATCACCCCGGCGGGTATGAAAGAGAGCCACCCGCACGACATCTCGATCACGAAGGAATCGCCGAACTACCGGTTTCAAATATAGCTGGACGCTGCTGGGAGCGCCGGGCTAAAGTCCGGTGCTTGATGATTACGAGTTTCATCGCGGGGTAAGTGGTTTTTACGATCCCACGATCCGCCCTTCGCCTTTCTCAAAAACGTATCGCGCCGTCGCGAAAAGAAGGAGCGCTTACGCTGCGATAACTACGAGTTTCATCGCGGGGTAACCAGCGGGCTGACTTCGGAAACCCACGAAGTCTCGAGATACGCTTTTTGTAATTTTTACGAAGCCCTGGGAACGCCGGATTTTGGTCCGGCCTGTGTTATGTTCTCTCCGTGCTCTCTGTGCTCTCTGTGCTCTCTGTGTTCTCTGTGCGAACCCTGTTTTTTGCTCTTTGGAACGAATGAAAACCGGGGTATCGCGCCGTCGCTAAAAGAAGGAGCGCTTACGCCGCGATGCCTCCGAGTTTCATCGCGGGGTAATCGGCGGGCTGACTTCGGAAGCCCACGAAGTCCCGCGATACGCTTTTTGTAATTTTTTACGAAGCCCTGGGAACGCCGGACTTTAGTACGTCCAGATAAGGCGGAAATGTTCAGCAGGAAGAAAGCAAGCCTGCCGGGGAAAAAGTCAGGACCCC
>MWEM01000127.1 GCA_002071085.1 Thermotogota bacterium ADurb.Bin062
GGTCCCGGACCCGACCCGCACCGTCGCCAAACCGGAGAGCCTTTTGCTGCAGGTGGAGGTGGAGGACTCTGGAATCGGCATTTCCGAAAAAGCCCTATCGCGCATCTTTGAAGCCTTCAATACCTCAGTCGAGAACTCGTCGGCCAGTGGAACCGGCTTGGGTTTGGCGATCAGTAAGCGGTTGATCGAATTGATGGGAGGAACGCTTTCCGTGAAGAGTAAAGTCGGAACGGGTTCGCAGTTTCGATTTGAAATTCCGATTACGCCAGCAGAAGGAAGTTTTTATAAAAGCGCGACGCCCACCGCAGAGATTAAGGCGCTTCATCCAAGTTCCAAACCCGTTCGTGTCTTGATCGTCGACGATCTGACGGATAACCGGACACTGTTACGGGCTCTGTTGGAACCCATCGGCTTCGAAACCGAGGATGCGGTCGACGGAAAGGAAGCGATCGAACTCTTCGAGCGATGGTCTCCGCACGCCATTTTGATGGACATGCGTATGCCCGTTATGGACGGTTATGAGGCAACCCGGCTGATTAAGGGAACGGAAAAAGGCTCAAAAACGGCTGTTATCGCAGTGACGGCCAGCGCGTTCGACGAAGATGAGAAGGCCGTGCTCGCGACCGGCGCGGACGGATATATACGAAAACCCTTTCGACCGGACGAGCTGCTTTCAGAACTCGGCAGATTGCTGCCAATCGTCTATCTTTACGAAAGCCCGGAAGAGGAAACTCCCAAAAAAACCGCTGGCGTCGCAAGGCTGACGAAAGAAGACCTCGCCATCCTACCCGAACCCTTGAGGCAACGGCTCTTCCGCTATGTGGAAGAAGGGGAGATGACGGAATTGAAAAACACCCTCGCCAAAGTGGAGGCTCTAAACCCCGAGGTCTCCCAAGCCCTGTTGGCGTTGGCAAAGCAATACGATTACGAGAGGTTGACCGACCTTCTCAAGGACACTTAGATACCGCGCCGTTTATTAGGGTTTTCACCTCCGAACACCCTGAATTTTTTCTAAAGACCTTCTTTTTTTGTCCAGATAATCATCGCAGCGTAAGCGCTAAGCGCGAAGATGTATCGCGAGACTTCGTGGGCTGGGAACGTCTGGGAACGCCAACTTTTAAGTTGGCAGACCTTAAAAATAAAACAGGGTTCGCACGGAGGGCACGGAGAACACAGAGAAAAGACTGAAGAAAACTCGCGGGGCCGACTTTCAGTCGGCCTATCTCTCTGGGAAGGCCCTCGGAACGCCTGGGAACGCCAACTTTTAAGTTGGCAGACCTTAAAAATAAAACAGGGTTCGCACGGAGGGCACGGAGAACACAGAGAAAAGACTGAAGAAAACTCGTGGGGCGGACTTCCCGTCGGCCTGTCTCTCTGGGAAGGCCCTCGGAACGCCTGGGAACGCCTGGGAACGCCAACTTTTAAGTTGGCATGTTCCAAAGAAAGCTCACACGGAGACCACGAAGGTCACAAAGAAGAGAGGTATTTAGGAGAGTTAACACCAGGTTTATGTTTCCTCTGTGCTCTCTGCGTACTCTGTGCGAAACACCTTTGTTTTTTTGAAAAAACATGCCGAACTAAAGTTCGGCGTTTCCAACCAGCTCTCCCACAGAACCTTCTATCATGCTATAATAACCACATATTTCTCCGAAGTTTTCTTAACTGAGCCATCGGACTTTTGGCCTTACGAGGATGCAGATTCATTACCAGCTCCAGATCGAGTTACAATCGAAGGAATTGTTCAATGAGCGGATTTTTTTCTGCTTTACTTGAGAAACAACATCAGCGATTCAGCATCGAAGGAGTGTGGGATATGAAGCGGAAAATTCTGTTACTGACATTAATATGCGCCATCATCGTCTTTTCGATCCTTTTTTCTGTCCTCGGTTGTACGACACAACCCGGCCCCGGCGGTTCTTTCTCCGTAATGGTTTTTAACGAGCACGACAGTCATACCTTAGCGATAAGAATAAACGGTGAACATTCGGGCGAGTCGAAAAAAGGGCAACCTTATTCCCAGGGTGGTTTCTCCGCCGCCGACCGCGTGACGATTTTCAACACCCGTACCGGTGTTTATCTCAAAGATGAACTCACGGGGCAAAACAGCTGGACGATACACGGTAATCTTTTTTTCACGTACTGGTATGGCCCGTACATCGATTTTGTTTATACTATAGACGAACATTAGAACTGCCTTTGATTCGCAAACCCCGTCTTTGAAGGCAGCTCTCCATGCGCGACAAGTTATGCAGTGCAATCAAGAAACAAGGCCAGAATCGATGGCGCGATGCGCTTGGGAACGCCAACTTTTAAGTTGGCAGACCTTAAAAATAAAACAGGGTTCGCACGGAGGGCACAGAGGGCACGAAGAGCTCAAAAGAAAAACTGGCAAGGGACAGCGTTCTCTCGGGAGAAGAAAAGACATGCCA
>MWEM01000128.1 GCA_002071085.1 Thermotogota bacterium ADurb.Bin062
TTTTTTGCAGGGGCCGAAATAAAGGTGATATAATAGCCCTACATATAAGCGTGGAAAATGCTTTTTTTAGGAAAATACATAAGGAAAGGGGGTGTCCTGATCCTTTCTAAAAAGAGAGGACAGGGAATTATGCGTTCGAAAAGGTTCTATTCTTTACCCGTATTTCTCCTCGTGCTGCTGTTGGCCCTCATCGGCTGTTTCCCCGTTGTAAAACCCGATAAGACGCCGCCGGTGGTGGAAACTCCGGTCATCACCTTATCAGCCACGACGGTTCCGGATACCGGCGGCGGTATGACGGTGACGGTCAGCGTTGCGGCGCAAGATGCGCACAGCAACCTGAAAGACGCGGTGATCACCTTAACTTGGAACACCGTCGGTACGGACTTGCGAGACAGGGGAAGCGTGACGAAAACGGTGGCCTATCCGGCGGCTAAGACCGGAACGGCAACCGCAGCCTTCTCGGTGAACTTGTTGGGCTCAGACATCACGTTGCCGGTCGGGATTTACTCTTTCAGCGCTTCGGCGGTAGTACAAGACGTGAAGCTGAACAAAGCCGAACCGAAGTCCGCGACGGCAGCTCAAAACTTGACCGTGCAAAAATCGTCCGAGCATTCTCCGACGATCAACGTGACGTACACGCCTACTTCAGGCGGGAAAGTGGGTATCCCGTTCACGGCGACCGTCGTAGGCGCAGATACAGACGGCGACCTCACTTATTTAGAGTTCTACATTCTGTCGGACACCGCGACGGTGGTTTCCAGAATGGCGACCTCCACCGGTACGACGAGTTTGACGATTACGACCGAGCAAATCACTCTAGCGATGCTCGGGATGGGGCCCGGAGACTTCTCCAAGACCCTCTATTGGTACGCGCTCGCGCGAGATGCCCAGGGGCACGTGACCCAATACACGAACAAATCGATAACGGCCCAGCGGATGGACTTGGCGGTCATAGAGTCGATCGGTCACGTCCGAACGCCGAGTGAGCCGAATATGCCATCTCACTATCGTGTATTGGCAGGCGCCACACCACCGGCTATCAGCGAGCTTCAGGAAGACCAGCGCTTGCCGATGCAGTTCGGCGTATCGAAGATGCGCATCAACCTGATGGATTCTATCGTCTTGGCAGGCTACAAAGCCAGGGGGTATATCTTCACGACCACCAGCGAGATATTCGATGCGACACCGGACGTATGGCGAGCGGAAGGGGCCGTGGGTGCCGACAAGATGCTCTACCTCGACATGGTCAACTTTTGGCGCCAAGTCGATTTAGACACATCCAAATGGTTCGTTCTGGAAATATTAAACAACGCCGGAACCCCTATAGTGCGTTATATTTGGAACATCAAGGCGCTCGGTGACACCTTCGAACCGATGGTCTCGATCATCGATTCGGGGAAGGACTATCGCGAAGGCGTGCCTTTAGAGTTCACGATCTGCGCGACCGATGAGTTTCTCGAGGCAATCACCGACCTGCGCGTTCGGGTCAATATCGGTCAAAAAGGGTGGAGAGACCTCGAAGACGTCGTGAGCGACATGAACCCGGCCGTCGATCAGAAAGAGGGCTGGCTCTTCGCGGTTCGTTACCATGTGAAGGTCCAAGTCTTCCCGGGGCTGACCAATTACGCCAGCGGTCTCGTGGACGACGGCGTCGACTACATCGTCAGCAACGCGATCGCATCCCTCAACGGAACTGGAGCGCACCAGAACGCGAAATGGTTCGACGTCTTTCACGGAAAGATCCCCGGTATGCCCACAACAGCGGCGGGTCGTTCCGAATACTGGTGGAAGACGGACGGGTACGGCCATATCCTTGCGGAAGACGACGACAACGGCCGCTGGCCCGGCAACCGCACCCCGGACGAAGAGCCCTACGATCCCACACCGAGCCACAATACGGATGAACTAGACCATAGGGCGCTCCCAAAATGGTCTTACGTCTATGAGTTCACCGACCTGGACACGACGCGCGTCAACGAAATCCGCAAAGAGGCTTTCGTGGAAAACACGACCTTCAAAGTGTGGATCTATCCGGAAGTGGTGCGTGTGAATCGAGCGGACATCGAAGCAGGCGTGACCAAACCCGAAGTCCTCGACGTCGTGGACGTCTCGATCGGACCCGGAACCTGGCGCGACCAGCACGTGGACTACCAGATGCAGATAGAAATAGCCGACTGGCGTTGGGGCGGCGAAAACCCGGATATAGGCAAGGTGTCGCAATCGGCGAACTTCACGATCGATGAGGACGAAGAAACGCCGCGCATTCAGATATCCGGTTCCTATTCGGACGACCCGTCTCAATCCTTCAAGCATTTGTTCAAAGACCAATGGCAATGGTATAGCCCCGTGAAAAACTACGCGGTGCCGAACTTTTTTGT
>MWEM01000129.1 GCA_002071085.1 Thermotogota bacterium ADurb.Bin062
CTTGCATGACCCAGAAGGTCAGACACTTCGGCGATTGTATGGTCCTTCGATGCGTTGACGGCCGCCGTATGCCGTAAAGAATGGGGGTGTATCCCGTGACCCTTCCCCAATGCTTTATTACAGTATGAATCGACAAGGGCGGCGATTGCCCTGGTCGTCAACGGGGTTTCTTCTTCGGCTTCATGACCCAGACGGCCGGCGGCCTTTCGACCGGCTTCGCTTGCCGTGAAAAGCGGGGAAGAATCGGTCAGTCCCGTTCGGGTATCCAGATAAGCGTTAATCGCTTCGGCGGTCGGTTCTGGAAGTCCGACTTCCCTGGTCTTCCCGCCCTTCTGGGTGTAAGTCAAGAAGGTCGTCTTCCCTTGCCGGCGAAGGGACCCGACGGTCAAGCCGGCGACCGAAGACACTCGAAGTGCAAGGGTCAAGAATAGAAGCATGATTGCCCGGTCCCGAATTCCCCTGGTCGTCGAAGTGTCAATCGATTCAAGAAGGCGATAATCTTCCCCGTCTTCGGACCGAAGCCAGGTCGCCTTCCCGTAAGGATTGACGGCTTTTCGCTTGACCCCGTCGGCCGGGTTGTCTGACCGAAGACCCCGCCCCTTCGCCCACTCGAAGAAGGAAGACAAGGCCGATAAGCGAAGATTGATTGTCGCTTGGGTGTAAGGTTCCCCGGTCTTCGGACTGGTCGAAGTTTCAAGGTGACGGCGATAAGATATCACTTCGTCTTGACTGACCTTGTCGGGGGGCGTGCCGGCGAAGTCAAGGAATCCCGACCAGGCTTGACGATAAGCCCGCCGGGTGTCTTCGCTTGAAAAGTTGTCAAGCCAGGAAGCCGCCGCCTTCTTCCAGTCGTGAAGGACGTCGGTCGATAAGGAATTGTCGTCTTTTGGAATTATCGAAGTCATGGTCAATCCCCGAATATAAGCAGTAGAATCACGCCGATTAATAACAGAATCCCGCCGACAATCCAGGTCGGACCGTCGTCGGCCGGCTTTGACTTCTTCCCGTGAAGGATATCCCAGATACCCCGCTTGAAGTTCATTTTGTCCCCGCTTCGTGACAAGGGATATCACATATCACCCCGCCGGCCAGAAGTCCTTCCCCCAAGTGGGGACAATCGGGACAACGAAGAAGGTCTTCCGGGGTCTTTGCGTAAGCCCGTTTTGAAGCCTTGTATTCGGCTTCCAGTCGGTCATACAAGGCTTGAAGCGATTCGGCCTTCTTGTCGTCGCCGGCGGCTTGGGCTTCCAGAATCAGGTCAAGACCCTTCGATAAGCGGCCGTAAAGGATTCGGGCTTTTTCCTTCGGGTCGGTCATGGTCGCTTGAAGACTGGTCATTCCTGAATCGCCTTCCTTGCCCGAATCGCCGTCCGGGGCTTGCCGGCGACGTTGACTTCTTCGGGGTATAACATGACCCGCTTTCCCGGCCATGCGTCGGTATCTTCCGACCCGACGGCTTGGGCGATTTGGGTCGCCAGGATTTTCGACAAGACGACCCCTTTCTGGGCTTCCTTGAAATACACGACCCACTTATCAACGGGGGGCGTCCCCGGCGTTGGTATCATCTTTTCGCTTCGAAGGTGTGAGATTGTCAAGGCGACCGACTTCCCGGCCAGGTCTTGACCCGTTGCGTACTTACTGGGAAAAAGTTCATTCAGTTTCATGGTTCATTCTCCAAAAGAAAAGGAAAGGCGGGAAGCCCGTCAAAGGCTTCCCACTTCGGCGATTGTCGGGACCGGGATATCAACGGCGAAGCCGATATCGGTCAAGAAGGCGACCGGGATTCGGGCTTCGGAAGATTGTACGGGTCCCCCGATTGAATACTGGGTGAAGGGGCGAATAGTCTTCCCGTTGACGGGAAGGGCTTCGACCGAAGCGATTCGGCGTCCATCCCCGGCGGTGAAGACGTTGACAATTTCGACGGCGACTTTCTGATTCTGAATTCTCACAAAAGCGATTATCCTTGTCATCTTCCTGGTCTCCCTATTCGATTTGATTTTGTCTTACATCAAGGGTCTTTCGTGGTCGTCGGGTGTCCTTTGATGTATCTATATTATCACATGTTATCAGAAGTGTCAAGTAGTAATCATGAAGTCGGGGAAAATTTAAGAAAGTGACTCCGGAGTCACTTTTCAAGATTGTCCCCTTTTCCGAATTCTCAATATGAAAATCGCTTGATATAGGGACATTTAAGGGACATTATCGCCGGCGAATAGTGTCATCCTTTCGGGGATTTGAATACGAATATCGCCGAAAAAGATGCCATTTTAATGACATTGTAGGGGGCGTGGGTTGAAATAAACACCGCCTTAATTCACTAAAATAAACACTTTTTCCAACGGGTGCAGGGAATATTG
>MWEM01000130.1 GCA_002071085.1 Thermotogota bacterium ADurb.Bin062
ACCGGAACGCGATCTCCAAGAAGTTGTGAAGGAAGCTGAAACGATGATGTATAAACGGAAATTGCTGGAAAGCCAAAGCACGCGTAGCGCGATGTTATCGGCCTTACAAGCCACCCTTCAGGAAAAAGACATCAAGACGAACGAGAGCGCTCTTCGTCTCATTGAAACAGCAAGCAGGCTGGGGGAAAGGTTACAACTTTCATCGACAGAAACTGTCGACCTGAACCTTTTGGCTCGGATGCTTGACATCGGATACGTCGTCGTAGATGAACGCATTTTGAAGAAAGCAGGTGGGCTCACAGATGAAGAGATGGCGGAAGTAAAAAAGCACCCGGAGGCGGGGTTCCGGATAGCGGAATCCAGCAGAATCGCGGCCAATATCGCAACATATACCTTACACCATCACGAATGGTGGGATGGCACGGGTTATCCCCACGGATTGAAAGGAACGGAGATCCCGTTGTTGTCGAGGGTGATTTCTATCGCCGACGCGTACGATGCGATGACGCACGACAGACCATATCGGAAAGCGATGAGCGAAAAGGCCGCCATCGCGGAACTGGAAAGGTGTAGCGGGACGCAGTTCGATCCGGAACTTGTACCGATCTTCATTTCGGTGGTCAATACTTGAAACTCAGTGCGTTTAGACATAGAATGACTTTTCCTCTCCAAATGTGCGCGCGTGCGTAGATTAGAACCGAGAATCGAAAAAGGCGCGCAACACTGTCTGTAAATGGCCAAAAACAACTCGCTTTTCGTTCAAAAATAGACTCGTAAAAAATGGACTACTGAGGAGGAAAAATACGCTCGGAGGTGTATGAAAGGGTATGAAAACGGCGCTGGAGATCAAAACGATCATACAGACATACGAAGAAGTCGGAACCATCAAAGGGACGGCGCGAGCCTTAGGAATCGCGAAAGGGACGGTAAAGAGGTATCTGAAACGATACAAGGAAGTACAGAACGGAGAAAGAAGCCGAATCAGTCCGGAAAATGAAGAGCGCGTCATTGTAAAGATGAGGAACCAAGAATATGACCTGCGGCTCAAAGAATTGATCGAACAGAACGAGATCGCTCCAAAGGCAAAACGGTTAACAATGGCAAAAATGCATGAGATACTGGTTGCAGAAGGTTGGAAGGTCAGCTATTCGACGGTCAAACGGCGGGTACGGGAATACGAAGACTATTTCAAACCGCGGAAGGTATACATCAAGCAAGTACCTCGCGCAAAACGAACGATAAAATCCGATTGAGCGAAACCCGTTTCTATCCCTGATAAACGTAGCCCGAACAGCTGGATTCCCATACTCTTTCGTTGCGGGCGGCGCTTGACCCACACAAATCACCAGTGTTTCAAATAGACGCCTGGAGCGCTCAGACAATCTACCGAGCCCCGGTTTCGCAAAGATACTTTTCGACCACCGCACGCCCCTTTTTTAGAGCGCAAATCCACGAAGTCTCAAGCGGATACGAGAAACTCCAGGACGCCCTCGGAGTGCGGAACTTTTGTGTCTATAGAAAAAAGAAAACCGAAAAGACGTGCCGCACGTAGGGTCAAGAGAAGGCGCCGTGGAGTCGGAGATGCACCGCTCTCGATTTCTGTGTGTGAGTGTCCATCACACCACCTGGCAGCTTACCCCCTCCCGGTTTCCTTCTCCTGCCTCCTCAAACCGTACGTGCGGATTTCCCGCATACGGCTTTCCAAACGTCTTCGTCAAAAGGGTTATGTGACCTTTAACCAGTGAGCGCTTTCGGTCGGCGAGGAGCCTCCTTACTCCACCTCTGCCAGTCATCCCCGTTAGTCTGGGTTTCGGCCTTCACCTTTTGATATAGCTTCGCCTTCCGTTCCGGCAGCTTATTGGATGGTTTTATCAGTCTCATCCCTGCATCACTTCCCGTACGAAGCTTTGTCCGTTTGTAGGGCCCCTTTGCTCCAGAGGCATTACCCTCCTTCTTCGCTCTTATCCCAACTTTCGACTAAAAGTGCTACAAACGGCGATAAAAGCCACTTTCTCAAAAAAGTTGGCCACTACAATCGACGAGCCACGTAAGTCAGTTGCCTGTTCTTAAGCATCGGAACACCGAGCTTCTTGTAGATATCCTCGTGAAGAGATTCCGGTTTACCCGATACCCTCAAATGGTACACCTTATCCTCTTCGTCCCGAAAGACCACCGTACACCGTTGATGGGTAGAGAGCGTCTTGCGGATCGTCGACCATCGTCGATGGTCTCCCGCTTCTTTCAATTGTTGCTCGATCCAGTTCAGAAGATGATACGCCAATATCGAAATAAACAAATGCGCCTGCGTCCGTTC
>MWEM01000131.1 GCA_002071085.1 Thermotogota bacterium ADurb.Bin062
TTCTATTATCTCTATCTTCCGAAATGTCAATAAAACTCCACGGCGATGGTGCCTTCGTACAACACCGCGCCTTGAGCTTTCAACGAATTCACCGTTGTGCTCGGGGTAATGATCAATTCTTTGTTGAATCGAAAAGCTGTATTGGAAATTTCCATCCGCCGATCCTGGCTTTGATTGTTTGAGCTTGAGTAAACATTTCCGAATTGGACGATCGATTCCCCGCCTACGGCCGGTATTAAGGTAACCCGGACATCGTTTTTATAAAGCCCCAGATAATTGTTGAAGATAAAATACTTCGATTCCAACTTGAGGGAAGTCATCAACGCAAGAGGACTGAGGAACTCTATATAAGGGGCCTTCCAAGTCATAACGATCTCGTTCGGGTTATTGCTGATCGTTTTCTGACCTCCGTACTGAACCCCCTTCGCTCCGATGATCGCGGGTTGCGAAGAAGTCCTTACGTTTGGCGAGGCTTGACAGATCTGGCCGCTCGTCTCCACATACCAACCCCCGGAAGAGCAGTCTTTGGACGGTTCGATAAAGACTTCCTCCTCAATCACGGGAACAGGAATCCCCAAGCACAGGGGCAGTTGGTAGGCAGGCCCGACTACTCGGGAATCCTTGATGATGACTTCTTTCCCAACGACGATGCCTTTAACGGTTTCATAGGTAGCCGGTTTCGCGTTGATTCCGGTGTTATTGTCGATGGTGACGACTGCGGAAGGAGCGAAGATAAAACTAAATGTGGGAACGCCTCCCGAAATAGCCACTTTCGTTCCGCCCGACAATATCCCCGTTAGGAGTGTGGCGCCGATTACGGTCGCTTCCCCCGACTTAATATACAGGCCTCCGAGCGTCATATTGGCGCTGTTCACCGTGACCGAACCTTCCAGCGCGAGGACATCTCTTAAGACACCTCTCCCGGAAAACGTGATTTTGGACGGCCCCGAGGTATAGACCGAACCGTAATACTCGCTCCCGACTCCGAAGGTGACATCTTGAGAACCGGAGTAAAACAAGAATACTTTATCCGGATTCCCATCTAAGGGGAGGATCTTGGCCGTGCTATCCAGCGTCATCTTCGAGACCATGAGAAAGACGTTGCCCATACTCGCGGGAGAAAGTTTTTCGATCTCTATCTTCGAATTGCTGCCCATAATCAGTTCGCTGATATTCAGCACCATATCGCTATCCCCGACGACGATCCTCACCGTTTGGTTGGCGTTCAGCCGCACGAGAGAAAAGTTGCCACTGTTCAGGATATAGGTTAGAGCATTTTGCCCATCGATCGCTTTGTACATCGAAGTAATCTTGGTCGTTTCCGTATACACCGGTTGAAAGTTCAGCGCCAGAAAACATGAAGGAACCGCGTAGACCACGGGAGCCGTCAGTTTTTTCACTTGATCTCTTTCTATCAACTCACGAAGCGTCGTTTGGTAATCGTTACCCGAACCCGCCGCAATATAGGCGATCTGCGTCGATACCGCATTGGGTCCGATATAAAAATTTTGCGTCGGGGTCGCGATATAGGCGCCCGAATCGAAATAAACGGGCCGTTGTCCGCTCGGTAGAAGTGTGGTGGCATTGGTGCCCGCCAAACCCCAAATGTTCCCCGATCCCTGTAACTCTAACCTTCCGCCCGTCGAGAAGACCACCCAATTCATCGGATTCTGGTTTTGAGAGAGAAACTTGAAAACATCCACCGTCGCCGATCCTTGGGAATCCATCACACGGATATAGTTGTCCTCTTCCGAAAACCCCATTGCGACCAGTAAAAAGAGCAATAATACCAAAAAAACGAATAAACGGCGAATAGTCTTTCCTCCTTCCTAGAATTCGAGAAACTCAGGATTGCCTTATAGTATTGTTTTTCGAAAACAAGTTATTCCGTTAATAAAACCGGCTTACGCCGGTTTTATGAGCCAAATAATCGTTTTTTAAGGATAAACGTTTACGGTTCCTTTGATATCAAAAGTTGTGCCATACATCCATTGACTAACCCCTACGGTTCCATTCACTTCGACAGTTGCTTTGGGGGCGTACAAAGCGCCATTAAGGATCATGTTTCCCGCCAATTTTACTGAAGTCACGCTATCGCTGAATCCCAGATAACCGTTGATACGTCCCCCGTTTTGGGCATACTCCGTTCCGTCGTACAAAATGAGCAAATTTTTCGGGTCGCCTTCACTGCCGGGATTGACGTTCGGGAACGTGTTCCAATAAACGTCCCCTTCCACGATCAAGGTTTCCAATACTTTGATAATCACTAAACCGTTCCCTTCGATGACGATATCTCCCTTGACGGTGAGTG
>MWEM01000132.1 GCA_002071085.1 Thermotogota bacterium ADurb.Bin062
AACGATTTCATGCGGGTTTCAGCGTTGTTTTTTCTTATTTTTTCCCTTTTTCTCCAAAACCGGTCGAAAGTCGGGCTAGGGGGTTCCCAGGACATTTCTCTGTGTTCTCTCTGTGATCTCTGTGTACTCAGTGCGAAACTTCTTTTGGTTTTGGAAAGACATAGAGCGGATCGCGGGGTCGTAAAAATCACCTACCCCGCGATACCCTGTGTACTCTGTGCGCGACTTCTTTTTTGAGGAATGCATTCCTCAAAAATACCAATTTCTGAAAAAATATGGAGTATACTCCCAATAATGTCAGAAGGGGGGAGGAAATGGCGCGCATAGAGCGGAAGGAATACCTGGATTGGTTGATACGCTGGAGTGGTCAACGGGTCATCAAAGTCGTATCCGGGGTACGGCGCTGCGGGAAGTCGACGTTGCTGGAGATGTTTCGCGAATACCTTCTCGAGCAAGGGGTGAACCCACAGCAGATTCTGTCGTTTAACTTCGAGGACATCGAACTTGAACACCTCACGGAGTATCGGGCGTTGTATCAGGCAATCCAATCGGCGCTGTCGCCGGATAAGATGAACTATATTTTTCTCGATGAGATACAACACGTCAGTCGATTCGAAAAAGTCATCGATAGCCTTTTCCTGAAGAGCAACTGTGACATCTATATCACCGGTTCCAACGCCTATTTACTATCGGGGGAGCTGGCGACGCTTTTATCCGGTCGATATGTCGAGCTGAAGATGCTGCCCTTGAGCTTCGATGAGTTTTGCAGGGGGGTGCCCGATTCGGTTCGCCGGCTGCCGAAAACCGAAAAGTTCAACCGGTACGTGGAAATCGGCTCTTTCCCGTTTATCGCCCAGTTCGCGGACAAAGAGCGGGAGGCAAAAGAGTATCTGAGGGACATTTACAACTCCGTATTGCTCAAAGATGTGGTCACGAGGTTAAAAATCGCGGATATACAAAACCTCGAGAACCTTTCGAAGTTTTTGTTCCACAATATCGGCAACAGGGCCTCCGTGAGGAAAATTGCCGATACCTTGAAATCCCAAGGGAAAGGAGTGGATCAGAAAACCGTTGAGAAGTATATGCGCGGACTGATAGACGGTTTGCTGCTCTACGAAGCGCGGCGGTACAACATCAAAGGACGGCAGCATTTGACAACGCAAAGTAAATATTACGCCGTGGATATTGGACTGAGAAACCTCTTAGTCAGAGGTCAGGAAGCGGATCACGGTTATGTCTTGGAGAACCTTGTCTATCTGGAACTGATCCGGCGTGGATATGAGACGTTTGTCGGGCAACTGGATGACGGCGAAGTCGATTTCGTGACAAAGACCCCGGATGGAACGGCGTATTTTCAAGTCGCCACAAGCGCGTTGAATGAAAACGTCTTGCAAAGAGAGCTTTTCCCGCTCAGAAAAATCGTCGACAACTACCCGAAATACCTCTTAACCTTAGACGAGGCCTTCGCGAGCGCCGATTACCAAGGCATCCGAAAGATGAATGTTATCGATTGGCTGCTTGGAGACTGATCGGGCCAACGTGCATTCTGGGAACGCTTCTCTTCTGGGAGCCCCGAACTTTAGTTCGCCATGGGTTTGGGAACGCACTCTTGGGAACACCAACTTTTAAGTTGGCATGCCTTAAAAACAGGGTTCGCACAGAGGGCACAGAGGGCACGGAGGTGGGAAGCGTTCCCAAGCGCAGCATCGCGGCGTAAGCGCTTCTTCTTTTCGCGACGGCGCGATACGCTTTTGAGAAAGACATAGAGCGGATCGCGGGGTCCTGTTAGTTACCCCGCGATTACCTATTAAGTTCGGTGTTCCCAGGGGGGCCAGGGCATTTCTCTGTGTTCTCTCTGTGTTCTCTCTGTGTTCACCGTGTACTCAGTGCGAAACTTCTTTTGTTTTTCCAAAAAACATGCCGAACTAAAGTTCGGCGTTCCCAGGGTGCTCCTATTCCCCCTCTTCACCCTTAAGCACATATACCCCATTCGATACCAGTATGTTTTTCGCGGAAGCCGTGTACCCGTTTTGAGAGTAAGTTGCGAATAAGGTTTTTGGACTTTTATCGTTGATTATGTTTTTGATCTCTATCCAGCGGTCCGCTTCTCGCTTTCCGTACTTGCCTTTCGTGTCTTTCACGTCGATCCACATTTCGACGTTGCCTTTCACGATCAGGTCGATCTCTCGGTCCAGTAACCCGATTTTGACCGTTTCTCGCTCTAAGATCGTTTTCGGTTTGATGGTGAGATCGATCCCGTTTTCCGCGAGGTCTTTCAG
>MWEM01000133.1 GCA_002071085.1 Thermotogota bacterium ADurb.Bin062
TGGAGAGTGAGAGAGGAAAAGATCGTCGTGAACGATGCCTTTTATAAGTTGCTAGGGTACGAGGGGGTTCAAACGATATCCAATCTACAAGAATGGTTGGCTTTGATCCACCCGGAAGATGTGCCGCTCGTAGAAAGAGCGTTTCAAAGACATTATGAGTTGAAGCAGCCCTTTTCCTTAGAATTCCGTGTGAAAGCGCGCTCGGGAGATTGGCGATGGACCGCTTCAAAAGGGATACTCGTGGAGAGCGATGACGACGGTAATCCCGTTCGTATGATCGGAATCCTATCCGACGCGCAACCGGTGAAAGAGCTGGACGCTCTGGTGGATAAACAAAGAGAGGAGCTGATTCATACTGAGTCTCGACTTGCGAAGTTGATTCACGCGGACGAGGACCGAGAACTCTTCCTCGAAATCTTGCTGCAAGGACTGCGGGCTCTACAGGAACCGAATTCTCTCTCGGGTGTGGTATCGAAACTCTTGAATCTGTGTCGAGAGTTAGTGGACGCGAAGGACGGCTACGTGGCTTTCCTCAACCCCAATAAAGAAACGCAGCAGATTATGGCACTGCAGGCCGGGATCAATCCGACGCACATCTTGACTTTCCCGGTTTTCGTAAGTGAACTGGAAAGTTCGGTATACAAAGGAAAACGCGTTCGTTACGAGAACAATGTAGAAATTGGATGGATCCGAGAACCAGGGAATCCCCCGATTTTTTTAGAAAACATCATCATCTCCCCGATTTTTTCCAATGGAGAGGTAATCGGTTTACTGGCGCTTGCAAATCGTATAGGTGGATTCAAATCGTTGGGTTCGACTTTTTTGGATACCTTTTCTCTTCTCATTTCTACCGCAATGAGAATCAACCGCAAGGGAGAAGAATTACCATCCTCTTCTGAACGGTCGGGGGAAATGGAGCGGTTGCTGAGTTCGGGAATAGAAGCCGCACCACTAGGCCCTATGGTTTTAACTGATTTGATCAAAGAAGCCGTGGGCGATTTGCGCGAAGCCGCGACGGGATCCGTATCTTTTCATTGCGATATTCATCCGGAGGTACCAGTTGTTTTGGAAGATGATACCGCTTCGGTTAAGCGCGTAGTCGGTCTTATCTTGAAAACCGTGACTAATCACCGAACCAAAGAGGAGATCGTAGTCTCCGCTTACCCATCGCGCCCTCTCGAAAAAGAAGACTCAAATATCCGTTGGATTGATATTGTTGTCCAAGAAAGAGAGAACGAGTCGCAAACCAAAGGCTATTCTAGCGCAAATGGCGAAGCCGAGGTAGTGAAATCGGAATCAGAAAAAGACAAACGCCTCTTGGCCAAAGAGCTTCAACAGGCTCAAGAAGCGGCAAAGCAGGTTGGAGGCCGGGTAGAGTTACACGCAGAGAAAGGGCTCGGCATTGTTGTCACGCTTAAACTGCCTTTCAGGCTTTTTAAACACCCGCATCAGATTAAGGAAAGTCCGGAAACCACTCGCAATGGGGAAATTTCTGGCGTCACGATTCTGGTGGCTGAAGATGATCCGATCAATCGCCGAATCGTTAGAACCCTTTTAGAGCGTCGTGGTTGGCGTGTCATTGAGGTTGAAGATGGCGAACAGGCCGTGAATCAGTGGCGAACTCGGCAACCCGATTTGATCCTTATGGATATCCGTATGCCGAAAATAGACGGGTACGAAGCGACGAAGATGATCCGCGAGGAGGAGAAAACCAGAGGCGCGGGAACGGTCACGCCTATCGTAGCGTTAACCGCCTACGCGATGCAAGAAGATAGAGAGAAATGCGTCGCTTTGGGGATGAACGAGTACGTTTCAAAACCAATACAAAAAGAGGAACTCATAGCCAAAATACTTCAATTAATCGGCCGCTCCGAAGCCTGATACGAACAGGTCACCTCTTCCTTATCAAACCCTCGGGATGGCTCGTTCTTCGAGGCTATGGTTGAAACGATCTGGAGGTGTCTGTATGCAAAGCAAAAAACCGGTGGTATTGGGCTTGGTTGCGGCCGTGTTGCTTACCAGCGCCGTCTTTGGCGCGAAACCTCCGAACTTGTACGGACGCGGCGCGAGGGCCACGAATGGCGTCGTTGCCGCGGCAAAACCGGAGGCTTCACAGGTCGGGGTCGACATTTTGAAGAAAGGCGGAAATGCGGTGGACGCAGCCATCGCTACCGCCTTCGCTTTAGGGGTATTGGAACCGAACGCATCCGGTCTTGGGGGTGGCGGTTTCATGATCATCAAATTAGT
>MWEM01000134.1 GCA_002071085.1 Thermotogota bacterium ADurb.Bin062
CTGGACGTTACGTCGTCTAAGACGACAAAACGTGGAACTCCTGAGTGTTTCAAGGCTGCAGCCAAGAAGACCGAAATCGCCAAAGCATTGCGGTAACTTTCGGACAAGAGTGCACGGGCAGAAAGCCTGTGTTGACCGTGGAAATCGCTCAATTGTACGTGAAGGTCTTCCTTGTCGTTTGCCCGTTGAAGGTCGGGTACGACGTCACCGACGTTCATGATCTGCCTGAACATAGATTTGTACTCAGGCTCGATAGCGTCGATTTTCACCTTGGAAAGCGCCGCTTCGGCGTCTGAGAAGATAGTCGTCGCGTTAACGATGAACTTACGCCAACGCTCTCGGATGTCTAATTTGGCACGATACTTGGCCTCTTCGTCTTGTTTCTTCCTGTAAAGTTGGATGCTTTCGTTGAATTGGCGGCCGTATTCGACCTGCTCCGTCAATTGAACAAGAGACTGCGGAAGCTCTTTCTCCAACCGCTCCTTGGTGGCAGTCAATTCCTGGGTCTTTGTTGTGAGGGATTCCTCCAGGGTAGTGAGCCGTGTTACGGCGACGGCCAATTCGCCTGAAGTTAGTTGGCCCGATGTGATGTTCCGGCAAAGTTGTTCCGCAATGCGGTCGGCCTCTTGCACCGCAAGCGGCGCGGCCTTTTCCAAGACGGCAAGGCGTTTGGTCCATAGTGCTGTATGTGAGGTTTGCTTTATCTCTGAGATCTTCTCAACAACGCCTCGATACTGGCCCAATTGGTCGTCTATGTGTACCTTGATTGATGTTTCAAGCGGACTGAGACACAGAGGACAAGTCGAATTATCCGTCCAGAGGCCCTGGCTGATGAGACTGTCGGCAGTCTCATAAAGGCGCTTGAAAAGGTCGCCGCGAGTTGCAGAAAGCAAGGCGTCTCTTTCCTCGAGAAGCCCTAAGAGTTTCTGCTGTTCTTCTTTGGTGGTGGCAGGGTCACTGGCACCAAGGGCTTCCAGTCCCGTTAGTGATTCGATAACGCGTTCAAGCTCTTTGCGTTTTTCCCCACCCTCAGCCTCTCGGATGGCCTTCTTGAGAGCGTCAAAGTCAACGTTCGCGAGCCGTTTCCCCTGGAAATGCGACTTAAGCAATTCGACGTTGCCGAGTGCCGTGCTGACTTTGTCTTGGCATTCGTCCAATCGGTCAACGTCGTCGATAGTCTCGCCTGTTACGCGCTCATAATTAAGGCGCGCCGTAACCAGCGCTTGTTGGCTTGCTTGCTGGGAGGCTTTGATGGATGTGCCTATGATCTCAGTCTTGAGGTCGTTCTTGAGCGAACGGGTATCTGAGGCTGCCTGAAGAGACTGGCGCATGTCAGAATAAGCGGATAGACCGAGTAAGGCTGAAAAAGACCGCCCACGTTCAAGTGGAGAATCATCGATGAAATGCGAGAAGGTCCGATAATCGAGTAACGTAAAATCCTCATTCAAAGCCGCAAGAAACACTTCTGGATTTGGATGACCAGAAGGACTCGACACTGTTCGGCGGCCAGCGTTGTTTCTTTCGACGTGGATGGATATAGCAATGCTTGAGCCGTCATCAGGTTCGAAATCAAGATCGATAATCGCGTGCTTTCGGGAATGGAAGCGATTGCAGTAGTAGTCGTCAGCATGCTCTTGATCTAGGAGTACATCAAGTTTGGGGATGGAGCCTCGGATTGCGTAGGAAAGGGCCTCAAAAATAGAGCTTTTCCCGATCCCGTTGACAGCAAAGACGGAATTGACGGCTTGAGGGCGGAAGCGTAGATCAAGAGGGTTGGCTTCATTGTTGATACCCCGAAAGCCTTCAACTCGTATTCTGGTCAAGAAGTAACGTGGCATCAGCTCTGCTGCTCCTCAGAAGTCGGCGCGTCTAGGCTGTCCAGCGCAGCCACGATAGCCGTGTTGAAGTCGGAACGTGCTTGGCTGTTGCGATTGCTCTGCTGGACAATGGCAGCAAGTTTCCCCGAGTTCGCTCGAAGGATGCTGCCCATAGCGGGATCGAGACTCTCCATCTCAGTGAGGAAAGCTTCCCAGTTCGTTTGGAACGAATCTGTTTCACTGAATCTGAGTCCTGGCATTCTTCTCGATCCCTTTAGTCCGTTATGCCCCCGTTTCGAATTCGGCGTTCTTGAACTTCAGGACATTGCAGTTTTCCTTCACGGCGCGCTGCACGCCTTCGTCGAATCCCGCAGTGGAGTCCGCTTCGATTTCTACCTTAACGCGGACCTT
>MWEM01000135.1 GCA_002071085.1 Thermotogota bacterium ADurb.Bin062
ACCACCCTTAGAGTGGCTTTGTCAACAGACTCCAGACAGTTCGTTTCCTCCCTGCCTGCTGTCCAAGCTACGGGGGCTGACTTCTTCTCCGGCAAGCTTGCTTTCTTCCCTCTGAACGTTTCCGCCTAATCTGGACGTACTGAAGTTCGGCCTTCCCAGGCGCTCCCAACCGTTTTGCGCTCCCAGGTGTTCCCAGGTGAGCTGTGTTCTCGTTATTTCCCTACTTCTCCTTTTAATACGTACACCCCGTTCGCTTCGAGGAGCCCTTTCGCGGAAGATGAGTAACCATTTTGGGAGTAAGTCGCGAATAAGGTTTTGGGGCTTTTTTCGTTGATTACATTCTTGATCTCAATCCAGCGGTCCGCTTCGCGTTTTCCGTACTTCCCCTTCGTGTCTTTCACGTCGATCCACAACTCGACGTTGCCTTTCACGATCAGGTCGATTTCTCGGTCTCGTAACCCGACTTTGACCGTTTCTCGCTCTAAGATCGTTTTCGGTTTGATGGTGAGGTCTATTCCGTTTTCCGCAAGGTCTTTCAGGTTGAACGGTTTCTTGATCCGCTCTCGTACGAGGTATTCTCTGAACTTCCCCTTCTCGTAGTTCGTCCTTCCCATTTCTTGGCGGAGCTCTTTACGGATGTCCGGGACGCAGTTGTCTATTTCTTTTTGAAAGAGATGTCGAAAAACGAGTTCGTAGGTTTTATCTTTCGCTATCTTGTAGTCGAAGTATGTTACACCTCGCGAGATCAAATCCGCTTTCATTAACTTTTGTAGCTTCGTCTGCAGCTCGAGGTCGGTCATATCGAGCTTCAGGTCTTTGATTATCTGAGCGCGCGTACGCTCTTCGCCTGCCTGAAACAGGTACAGCAAGATTCGTTTCGCGTTTCTTTCGTTCACTTCCACGAAGATTTTAGTGATGTATTCGGCCCAGGTGCCGTAGATCTCTCCTTCCGTGATCTCTTGCGTGTACGTCGCGACGATGTTGTCTTCGTTCGTGTAGTCTTTTGTATCGTTGTATCGAGTGGTGAACAACGCCTTGAGATACAATGGATCCCCTTGGGTCAGGTTCCATATCTTCTCAACAGCATGTTCATCGATGCGTGTGTCTGTTGCCTGCGCGTACTGCCGCACGGCTTCTTTTGCTTCTTCTTCCGGCAAGTTCCCTAAGGGGTAAACGGAGAACCTGCCGGTCAAACGCTGGATGATATTTATCAACCCGTGGACTTCGCTACCAGAAATGATGAGCGGCGCCTCTTTCTTCTCCGCAAGGTCCAGGTACGTCCCGCTCATTGAGTCGATCGTATTTTCACGCTTATTGACGATGTAAGCGTTGATGTTTTGAAATTCGTCTATGATTTGAACGATTTTAATCTTTTGCGTTACCGCTATCTCAGAAGGCGCGCGACTCGCCGCTTCCCACATCAATCCCCATTCGTTTTCAGCTTTCGATTTCTTTATGGATTCATAGTGTCGCCTTAACTCCGGCGCTTTTTCTATGAGTGTATCCAGCAGTTCAAAAGAATAGGGGTGTTGTAGATACTCTACATTTCTTTCCAAAAAAGAGAGATAATGATTCGTGAAAGTGGCAAAAAAGGATTTTGCAAATTCCGCAAGGGTGATGTTTAAATCCTTGATACTATAATAGAACGGGATGACCTTGCTTTCTGGGCAGCTCCACAGGATATTGAACAACCGCTGCAGAAACGCCGTCTTTCCTTTCTTTCGTCTGGCGACGATCGCTTGACTCTGCGCCATATTTCCGATCAAACGGTTGTACCATACCCCAAGAAAGTAATCGAACTCCTTCTTTCTCCCGACGAAGAGGTCAGTGTTCCCGATTAGCTCCGGTAAGGCGTAGGTTATCGTTTCCGGCATCTCGAACATCGCTTTCACCCGCTTTTTCCCGTTTTGGACGATTATAACATAGAGCGTTGCTGGGTCGCCAAGGAAGGAAGATCTAGTTCGCAGAGAGAACACGGAGTGCACAGAGGAGAGATTTTTGCTGGGTGCGCCTTGGTGGCGCCACACTGTAGTGTGGCATGTCTTCTATGTTTTCCGCGCTCCTCTGCGCACTCTGTGTGAACACCCATATTCCAAGACCTGCCGACTTAAAAGCTGCCGCTCCTAGGAAACACTAACGAACTAATATTCAGCGTTTCCTGTGCTCCTCACAGATGGGCTTATTCGAGGGTTATCGTTTTTGATTCGCTTCAATAATAAGC
>MWEM01000136.1 GCA_002071085.1 Thermotogota bacterium ADurb.Bin062
GGGGTCCTGACTTTTTCCCCGGCAGGCTTGCTTTCTTCCTGCTGAACATTTCCGCCTTATCTGGACGTACTAAAGTCCGGCGTTCCCAGGCGCGATACCCCGGTTTTCGTTCGTTCCAAAGATTAAAAACGGGTTCGCACAGAGGGCACGGAGGGCACAGAGGAAAAACCGGCAAGGGATAGGATTCTCCCAGAAAAAAAAAACCTGCCGGACTCAAGTCCGGCGTTCCCAGAAAACACGGGTTCACACGGAGGGCACGGAGGACACAGAGGAAAGATTGGGGATAACTCGTGG
This sequence comes from Thermotogota bacterium ADurb.Bin062, assembly GCA_002071085.1. GTDB lineage: Bacteria > Thermotogota > Thermotogae > MWEM01 > MWEM01 > MWEM01. The sequence goes on from MWEM01000136.1 coordinate 295, forward strand.
GGCTGACTTCCAGTCGGCCTGTCTCTCTGGGAAGGCTCTGGGAACGCCAACGGCGTTCCCAAGGCGCTCCCTGTTCGGTCTTCTAAATTTTTCACATCGGAAGATGCCTTTTCAGCTCCTCCTCGCTCCGCATATCTATCAGGTCCAAGCCCAAGGTATCTAGTTGGTCTATCGTGAGCGCTTTCAACTTTTCGTAGTACCTTGAAGGTAATTGTGGGAATTTTTTGGTGATCAACTTCCAAAGAAGTTCTTCCCGGCCTTCTTCTCGGCCTTTTATTAATCCCTTCTCTATTCCTTCTTGCTTAAGCCATTCCGCTATCGTTTGCATCCTTTCACTCCTTTCTACCGATACCGTTCTCGTCAGTTGTATCAGTCTCAAGAAATCCTCTCGTGCGATCAAATAGAAGATATAGTGAATAAAGGTCTCATAAAGCTGATCGCTTATCTCCGTTTCTCCCCGCGTGACGAAGACAGTGGTAATTCTTATGTACGCTTCATTGAACTTTTCCGGATCCTTGATCGAGGCCATCCTGATCGTCTCCAGATACAGGCGTAGATCGTCCGGCCCTTTGATCTCCTCTCCACTATTTGACGAAAAATCGTATAGGTAATACTCAAAGTGGGGAATAGCTTTTTTCAAAGACCCTTCCATCGTTTCGACCCCTTCGATCCTGTCCGCAAACTGCGTGGACACTCCCCACTTCTCTTTCCCTTGGTACAGCACTATCGGTAAGATCAGCGGTAGTCGCCTGTTCTTTCGTTTCTTTATTTCTTTGTCCCATATCGCAGACATATACCTGAGCAGCTGCACACCTATGTTATAGTCGCTATAGCTCTTGTGCTCCAGTAGAATGTAGACATAGGCTTCTCGGTTTCGAATAGTAGCCCGAAACAACAAATCCGCGTAGAACTCCTTCAGGTCTTGTTCTATGAAGCTGTCCTTTTCTGCTTGTATCGTGCCGACATCGATAGTCTGTAAGACATCAGAGGGGAGATAGGTCTCTAAAAACGCTTGAGTATTTGCGACATTCCCCAGCACTTCTTTGAAAAACCTATCGTGGGGGTTATTCAGTCTATCCATCGTTTTCCTCCCTACGGGAAATCATTTCACGGGTATTATACACTAATAAAGAGGGGAAGCTCGTATTTCCGGGAGTGAAAAACGAGAAAAGGAAGTTTCGCACAGAGGGCACGAAGTAAACAGACATCGCGGCGTAAGCGACCCTTCTTCTCGCGACGGTGCGATACGATTTTGGGAAGAAGAAAGAGCGGATCGCGGGGTCGTAAAAACCACTTACCCCGCGATGACCCACGAAGTGCGACGTTCCCAGGCGCTCTCAGTTTGACCAGAAAACGTCTCACATCGGAAGATGTCTTTTCAGCTCCTCCTCGCTTTGCATATCTATCAGATCCAAGCCCAAGGTATCGAGTTGGTCTATCGTGAGTGCTTTCAAATTTTCGTAGTACCTTGAAGGGATTTGTGGGAATTTTTTGGCGATCATTTTCCAAAGAAGTTCTTCCCGTCCTTCTTCTCGGCCTTCTTCTCGGCCTTTTATTAATCCCTTTTCCATACCTTTTTCCATTCCTTCTTGCTTAAGCCATTCCGCTATCGTTTGCATCCTTTCACTCCTTTCTACCGATACCGTTCGCGTCAGTTGTATCAGTCTCAAGAAATCCTCTCGCGCAGTCAAATAGAAGATATAGTGAATAAAGGTCTCATAAAGCTGATCGCTTATTTCCGTTTCTCCCTGCGTGACGAAGAAGGTGGTAATTCTTATGTACGCTTCATTGAACTTTTCGGGATCCTTGATCGAGGCCATCCTGATCGTCTCCAGATACAGGCGTAGATCGTCCGGCCCTTTGATCTCCTCTCCACTATTTGACGAAAAATCGTATAGGTAATAC
>MWEM01000137.1 GCA_002071085.1 Thermotogota bacterium ADurb.Bin062
CGACAACAATAGAACCAGCTTTTTCATGTTTTTACCCCCTTATGGTATTTTGGATCGATCACTTGACCAACGGGTGCAGCCCCGTGGAGTAGGACAGAGAGAACAGCAATTTGAGGTCTTTGTTGACTCCCAGACCGATCTGTATCCCTCCCAATACGTTCACAGGTATCAAAACTTCGCACCGTAAGCTCGCATCCCAGCACGAAAAACCGAGAGCGGCTTCGGGGATCAGGTAGACCCCGAAAAGTTTCGCGCGGTAATCGTTCAGCCGCTCGAAAATCGGGATTTCCATACCGGCGAGCAGGCAGATCTTCGTGAGCTCATAAAAACCCACTCCGGCGCGAAATCGAAACGGTTTCATAAACGGCGGTCCATACGTCGCCTCAAAGTCCAACGACAAGTCCTGCAACAGAGGTTTCCCTTGAAACAAACCCAAGGCATCGGATTTTTTGAGGGTTGCGCTCAGTCCGATATAGTGATCACTGTAACTCGCACAGAACGCTATCTGTGGGTAACAAATGGAAATGAATAAAACCGCGCAGCCCAGCACGATTCTTTTGCCCATGAATCCGTCCTTTTGGGTTCTCTGTTTACTTTATTGAGAGGATTATACCATAGATTGATCGAATCAATAGGCCTTCAAAGGCGGGTGTTGCGAATTAATGACAGTTCTAACGTTCGTCATCCAAGACAGCAGTAACTTGGATTACGGCGCCACCCGTGTACGTGAAAGTAAGATGGCCGTTTATCAGCCAGCTGTCATTTAAGCCGCTATCATGGAGGAAAACACTGGCATCGGCGTTCCAAATTCGTACGATGTCGGAGGCTATGAAATCGTTTCGTACATAGTCTGTCATAGAATTGATAATAGCAATCCTTGTACCGTTCTTGTAAAACCATAGTTTTTGCCAGGTGTGCTGGTTACGAACCGTGACGGAAAAACCGCCAGGGCCGGGTTGTATCGTACAACTGAGGGCGGAAGAAAGGATCGAAAAGACGATGATGGCGCATAATAACGTCAGTAACAGAATTCTTCGCTTCATATCCCACACTCCTTCGATGCTGAATCGATGATGTTGTTTCTCAATCCGGGTGAAAAAATCCGCTCGTTGAACAATTCCTTCGATTGTAACTCGATCTGGAGCTGGTAATGAATCTGCAACCTCGTAAGGCCAAGAGTTCGATGGCTTGGTTAGGAAAACTGCGGAGAGATATGTGGTTATTATAGCATAATAGACGGTTCTGCGGGAGAGCTGGTTGGGAACGCCGAACTTTAGTTCGGCATGTTTTTTCAAAAAAACAAAGGTGTTTCGCACAGAGAACATAGGTTAGTGTAAGGTAACCAGCGGGCTGACTTCGGAAGCCCACGAAGTCTCGCGATCCGCCCTGGGAAAGCCTGGGAACGCCACACTTTAGTGTGGCATGTCTTTTCTTCTCCCGAGAGAACGCTGTCCCTTGCCAGTTCTTCCCATGGACTCTCCGTACCCTCTGTGCCCTCCGTGCGAACCCTGTTTTATTTTTAAGGTCTGCCAACTTAAAAGTTGGCGTTCCCAAGCACATCGCGTCATCGATTCGGGCCTTGTTTCTTGATTACACCCCACAGTTTGACCCACACGGAGAGCTGCCTTCAAAGGTGGAGTTTGCGAATCAAAGGCCGTTCTAGCGTTCGTCCGTAGTATAAACAAAATCGATATACGGTCCAAACCAGTACGTGAAAATAAGATTGCCGTGTATCGTCCAGCTGCTTTGCTTAGTAATTTCACCTTTGAGATGAACACCGGAACGGGTGTTGAAAATCGTCACGCGGTCGGCGGCGGAGAAGCCACCCTGGGAATAAGGGTGCCCTTTTGTCGACTCGCCCGAAGTTCTACCGTTTATTCTTATCGATAAGGTATCCGTATCGTTCAGGTTATGAACCGTGACGGAAAAAGAACCGCCGGAGCCAGGTTGTGTCGTACAACCGAGGACAGAGAAAAGGATCGAAAAGACGATGATGGCGCATAATAACGTCAGTAACAGAATTTTCCGCTTCATATCCCACACTCCTTCGATGCTGAATCGCTGATGTTGTTTCTCAAGCAGAGCAGAAAAAAATCCGCTCGTTGAACAATTCCTTCGATTGTAACTCGATCTGGAGCTGGTAATGAATCTGCAACCTCGTAA
>MWEM01000138.1 GCA_002071085.1 Thermotogota bacterium ADurb.Bin062
TCGAACGTCACGCCGAGCGCGTATGCAATGCGGGCCACGGTTTCGTACGATACGCGGCCGCCGCCCTCGGCTTTGGTGATCGTCGCGCCACATATATTTGCCTTTGCCATCAAATCCAGTTGCGTCATCCCGAGTTCACGCCGGCGCTTTTTAACGCCTTTGAGGATAAAACCCATATCCTCCGGTTCGACGCCATCTCGGATGTACTTATTGACAGGCGTGTGCTTCTCCGACAACCCTTCCACAGCGCCAATCGCGACGTACCTACCGAATGTGAGCAACAGCTGGCCGACATTTATGCGAGTTGGAAACATTATCCCTCCTTGTAAGTGTCCCCGTCAGGGGCGGGCTCTCGGGTTGTTGTGCGTCGCTTGGAGAGAGAACTTCTTTCTTGTTCCCGGAATTAGCAGAGATCCGGGGCGCTCCGATCCGGATCAGCAGAGAGAGCCCGACCGTATCACCTCCCGATTCGAGGTTTTTATCTTTTAAGTTGTGGTGTAATATATTTTGGTTGAGAAACGGAGCGCGCTCGTGGATGAGCGCGTTTTTTATTCAAATACGAATGCAGCATCTGAACTCTCACATGGAGCGGATACGCCGGCCAACCCGCATCTTTTTCCAATTCGGTGATAGCTTTCAAACGGTCTTCCCGTGGATACGCGCACAAATCTTTTAGCATCCTTCTCCTCCTTGAACATAAATGTTTGTTTTTGATTCCGCATCTTGATCTCCGCCAGCATCCGCATCCGATCCACTAAGGTCATCATATTTCGCGCGGTATCTTTCCATCGTTATCCCTCCTACGCCGTCAAGTACAGCTCGAGTTCGTCGAGCCCATACTTACGGCATATTTTTGTCACGCGTTCACCGCGCGCTTTCGCTGCACGCGCTTGGTAGTTGTTCTTGATTGTCCGGGTCTCCATATCGCGGATGTAAGCTCGTAGCAAGTCTTTGATTACCTCGTTCCATTCCATGTTCTTCCTCCTTTTGTTTTTGCTCCCAGCATATGATCCGGTGAGCGAGTATTTGAGCGAGCTTTTCTTTCGTCAAGTTCATCATCTCCTTTACGGTGCTATTCAATTTTCAAAGACCGGAGTGGCACACAAGGCTGGATGCGTGTTATTCTGATTCCGAAAATGAACGCACGAATTTGATAAAATCGCGATCCGAAACGTTCAAGGCGTATGCGAGTTTGGTAAGCGTTTTGAGGGATGGTTTCCTGTCTCCCGATTCCATATAGCTGATGTGAGCCGGGTCAACGCCTATTAGTTCCGCAAGTTCTAATTGTGTAAGGTTCTTTTGAAGCCGAAGTTCTCTCAAAGTCATGTTATCACCTCAATAAACTATGAGTCAGTATATCACGAATATAACAAAAAGTCAAGTGGTAATCATTTTTAGCTTTTAGTGTATTAACTTTAAGCCAAAAAGGGTGATACCATATGCGCATGGCTTTTGATTCGAACGTTCTTGGAAAAAGATTGTGCGAGTTAAGAAAAAAGAATATGGTACAGCAAGAAAAACTTGCGGAAGTGTTGGAAAAATCGGTTCCGATGATCTCGTATTACGAATCTGGGAAACGTGTTCCGCCTCCGGATGTGATATTCGTTATGTGCAAAATCTTCCGTGTTTCCTCCGATTATCTTCTCGGGCTCACGGATAACCCGGAACCAAAGGGTGACATTCCGAAGGAGTACATCCCGCCCGACTACGCTCGTCTAAAAGCGATCGAGGTGGAATTGGAGAAGATCGACCTCGCGCGGATCATCGAGATCGAGCGGCTGATGCGGAAGGGATAGAACGCCAATTGAACGCCAATAGAACGTGCATAGAACGTGTTTGCTACACCAAGACGCGGTTCTTTCCATTTTGGAAATAACCACTTTCTACTTACCTGCAACTAACACCTACACTTAATATCTGTGGTTCTTTCCATTTTGGAAATAACCACCCGTTTTTGTGATGCCAAAAAAATTATCCCCGCCCGCGGGGGTGGTGCGAACGGGGAACCAATGTGGTGTTTTTATTTCAAGAAAAAGGGGTCGAAAAATACCCCCTGCCGGTGTCCCGCCAGCAGAGGGCAAACGGAGGTATCACGTGTAGAAAG
>MWEM01000139.1 GCA_002071085.1 Thermotogota bacterium ADurb.Bin062
GTCCTCGGTCGCCCCGGAAGGGCTCCACGAAGTAATGCTCCCCGTCCCAACGTATACGGCGGGCTCGTCCTGCAACACGCAAGTCGCCGCCTCCCCGCCCGTGAGAGAGGATTGAATAGCCAGTCCAGCAGCCACACCCGTTGGGAAGGAGACAATGATGGTGCCCGTCCCCTCTGCAAGGAAGATTCCAGGCTCGTCATAGGCCGTGCGCAGTGCGGTCTGAATCTCCGTCAGCGTCGCGTCGTGGTCCAGAGCGGATGTGACTATCGTGTCTCCGTCTCCGAGCGTAAACGTGCCTCCGGTCGCGCCTCCGAGATCGAGCACATACACCTCGTCCTCTCCGAAGGGTAGAAACGTGAATTCACAAGGCGTACCTGCAAGAGCGCGGGTTACGAGTTCTTCCTGTCCGGGGTCTGTCGGGTCGTAGAAGAGATCCATGGAAGCGGTCCACCCGGCTTGACCAACGAGGTATTTCTTCCAGTCGGTTGAAAGGGTAGAAACGTCGATTGTTCCGAGCGATGTCTCCACCGAGAAGGAACGGACCTCTCCGATCGGCGTCTTCGTCCCCAGAATGTCGAACTTGATGATAGCTTTCTTTGCCGCTAAAGCTCCCATTCAGCCCACCCCCTAAGAGGCGTTGGCAGCGAGCGCGAGTTCTCCGGTGCCCTGGAAGCTGAAAGATACCCCTACCGCGTCTTCCGTTGCTCCGGTAATCGACATGCTCGTGACGTAGCACGTGCCGGAGAGCTGAGTCTTTCCCGATCCCGCCCCGAGAGGCTGTACGGTGATGGTACAGATCGTGCCCGCCCGCGCCTTGCTCACAAGGTCGGCCTGCGCCGCGTCCGTGGGATCATAGAAACATTCCAGCGATCCGCTCCATCCCGCCTGTCCGACAAGGTACTTTTTCCAGTCCGTGGAAAGAGTGCTGACGTCGATCGTCCCGAGAGAGGTTTCAATGGAAAAACTCCTTACCTCTCCGAGAGCGGTAGGCGTCGCCCCCACCGTCAATTTCAGAACGCTTACTTTCGATGCAGTTGCGCTCATTAAATTACCTCCTTGAATTCAAAAAAAATGCCCCTCCGGAGAGGGGCTTATCTGTCGTAGCCTTTGAGTGTCAGCACGCCGTGGTACCAGCCGGAAGGGTCTTGAATAACGGTCAACTCCTCCGCAAACCAGCCGGGAGGTATAACCGGGCTTATCAGGTCCGCTATTTCGAGCACTTCTTTCCGGCCCTGATAGCTGCTCCAAATGTGAATATCCGCGTACCATGCCCGCTCGTTGTCCGAGAGCAAACGACCGCGCAAACTTTGAAGCTGTCCGATGGCGATATACGGCCCTGCGGTGTTTTCCGGTACCACGTCGTACACGCCTTTGATTTTCGCCATGAGCGCGGTCGAGCCTGTGAGCATTGTGTACAGGTTCTGTGCAACGGATAGCTGCGTCATATCGGCCGACCTCTAAGCGCGGCAAACATGACCTCAGTCAATCGCCGTTGGGTTTCTTCGTCATGCGCCCGAGCCGCCGGGAAAAGAAAGGGTTGCGCCGTTTGTTTCTTCGTTCCGAACTCTACAAACTGCGCATAGTACGTATCGTTTCCGCCGACCTTGCCGCCAGCCGATACCCACGCGGTCAGTTTTTTCTTTGAGACTCCATGACGAATACTTGCGAGCAGCGCCATAGTCGCGCCGATCGGCACGCGCTCCTGAGCGTCGTACTTGATCTTCTCAGCCTGCTCCTTAAGCACCTTTCGGGCAGCGTCCTGAACGTCTATCGCCGCTTTTCGAAGATCGCGTATCAATTCTTCCGTGCCCTGCACGTGGATAGTGATCATCTATTCCACCTCCGGCACGCAGTCGAGAAATGTCCACTGCCTTTTGGCGTCGTACCGCACGCCTTTGACTTCCAGCCTGTCGCCGAGATGCTTTACAATGTCGTTGATCGCCGGGAGCGCGCTGTACCTGATTGCGACTTCGTGCGTCCTAATCTCTGCGTCCTGTTGCGCTACAACTCCCGTTTTCGAGCGCGGTGTCAGCACTTGCGCCCAAACGGTCAGGAGGGTGGATTCTGTTTCGCTCCACCCTCCCATGCCGTC
>MWEM01000140.1 GCA_002071085.1 Thermotogota bacterium ADurb.Bin062
GGGATCACCTTCTTCAACATCTACGTCCCATCGGCTTTCGATAGGTCCTCGATCATCGCGACCGTCGGGAACGTCAATTACGTGTCCAACTACCTCGCCTCGATTCTGCCGGTCACGATCGTCACGTATTTAACGATGGAAGACAGGCGATGGCGTTTCCTCGCCTTCATCGCGACCGTCGCCGCTGCCGTCACCGTTCTGTGGGGGCAGACCCGCTCCGTTTACCTTGGACTGTTCGTCGCCTTCCTTGTCCTCTTCTCTTTATTGGGGACTTCCGACCGGCGCCGCCTGCTGACCAAACGCAAACTGACGGGTATGACCCTCGGGCTGGTCATCATCCTCGCGCTCTACGCCTTTCCGCCCGGCGTGCCGGAAAACCGAAGGCCCCTGCGGCTGTCGGTGAGTCGGGCGCAAGAGCTTCAACTCCCCTATGACGAAGCCACAGGCAGCCTCTACCGTCGTGTCTTCGAATGGAAGACCGCGTTGGAGATGTTCACCCACTCTCCTTTGTACGGTTGGGGTTGGGGCTCCTACATCCTACTCTCCCAGGATTTCCAGGTGAAAGTGACCGAAAAAGACCCCGCTTATTTCGGGTTCTACGAAAAAAGCGCGGAGGCGCACAGCGACTTCCTCCAGATGCTGGCCGAGACGGGAATCATCGGGTTCGGGGTATGGATCGCGTTACTGCTGTACATCGGGATCTTAGGCGTCAAGCGCTGGCTCGCGACGAAAAACCTGATGATACTGGCCGCCCTCAGCGGCTGGTTGATGATCCTCGTCCACGCTTTAACGGAGTTCCCGTTGCACATGATGCCCTCCGCTGGGATTTTCGCGGTGTTCAGCGGGTTTTTGGTGAGCGAGGGTAAACGGAAGACCTTCCCACGAGCCGTCGGATTGGCCTTCCTGTTTTTAACCCTGTTTTTCTCCTTCATCGCCCTGAAAACGGCCCTTGCGGACAGCTTTTACGCGTATGGGATTTATCAAAGGGAGAAGGCGCAGAATCAATACTTGAAAGATATGGAATCCGTCGGCCGGGCGATCGTGCTCTCTTCGAAGGGAAGCGAAGAAACGCCCGAATGGCTCGAGGATGCGATTCGCAAAGAAAAAGCCGCCGCCGCCGAACGATTGTCTTCCTCTTATTATAGCCAATACCTGTTTTTCACCAATGCCCTGATCGCGGATCCCGGTCTTTCGAGCGCGACTTACGAAATTGCTACGTTGATCGGCAAGATGGAGGAATTGGTCCCGCGTCCGCCCTTCCTGCTGTTTGATTTCCCGCCCTTCCGATACACGGGTGTGTCCGCCTTGCGGGAGGCACCGACTGAATACCCCGAACTTGGGCGTTGGGTTTTCAAATTGAAAGTTCAAGAACGCGAGCGAATCGAGTACCTTTACCGATACTTCCGGGGCCTTTGCCTTTCTATCAACTCGATGATCGACCCCGCCGTTTACCTCAATATCGGTCGCTCGGCGAATGAGATGCTCGTGCTGTACGAAGAATGGGATGTCGAGGAACCCGAGGAAAGGGCGCTTTGGTTAACTTGGATGCTCTACGGGTATGAGAAGGCTTTCCGGCTGAACGGCGCCCGTCAGTACACCGAAGACCTCGAGCTGGACCACCTGGACCTCGAATACTTAGACGCGGTGATCCGCCACGGTGTCGACGTCGAAGAGCGCGTTACCGAGGTACTAGGCTTCAGGCGACGGCTTGCCCAGCATACTCTGAAAAAAGATTGGAGATTTCCCAAAAAATGGTATAATTACTTTGTCGAAAAAATGGATGACGGTTACTTTGCGGGACGCCCGACCTATCGAGACCGATTTATCGAGGTCTTTGAAGAGTACGCCCGGCGATATCGAGAAATGGAAGGGTATTTCCGCGAAATGGATAACGCCTTACAATCGAAAGAGACGAAGATTAGCGCCGCGGATAGATACGAGCTCTATCGAGATATGAAAGACATCGAACGGTTCCTTGAAGATTTCGAGCGGCGGTTTTCAAACGGCGCTGCGGAGGGATAGGAATGAGAAGAGCTTTCACGATAGTCGAACTCTT
>MWEM01000141.1 GCA_002071085.1 Thermotogota bacterium ADurb.Bin062
ATTCTCAAACTGATTCGGTACAGCGTTGCGCTCGATATCGAAGTTGAGGTAAAAAGATTGTATGATGTGCATAAAGAACAGCTGGAAATTTTCTTTCCGCTCGTGGACTTTGGCTTTGTACCCCGTTAAGGTGGATTGAAACAGATTAATCTTTTCTTTTGCCCTTCTTTCATCGAGCAGGCCTTTTTTGATCTCTTCCAACACCTCGTCGATACTCAATAGCCAATCCAAACCAGCTTTACAGGTATCGTACACGTGCTGCATATCGTCGAGGGTCCTGTCTACTAACCCTCCAATTTTCTCTGCATCGCGATCGGCTTCCTCTTTCGAAAATCCCGAAACCAAGGTTTTTATCCGGTCCAACGGTGAGAACGGCTCGGAAATATACTTATCGATCGCCTCCTGAAAGGTCATCACGGTTGTTCCTTTTATGAAAGCGCCGCCTTCGGTGGCGTTGATGCACTGGCCTTTGTATTCGGCGACATCGATTTCATAGGATTTCCTAAACCCATTCCATATCGTGTTCGTGAGTATGGGCTGCCCATCGTTCCCCATAACTTGGAAAGTCCCGACATTATTAGCCGTCTGTTTTTCGCCAAAGGTCGACCCGGATGCGTGTGTCGTCCCTTCACGACTATACGCCAGGTCTTGACCTATCAAAATTATCGGGTCGCAACCCAACGCGTCCAGTATTTTGAAGGCCATATTCCCTGAGGACTGCTTGATGTCGAGTATACCTCGGTCGACTTTCAACCACTTGAAGTGGTCGAAGTTCCTGTATACGATGATCCTCGGGCCGGGGTAGGCTTGATAGGCTTCGTTGAATACCACGGGACAGGCGGCGTAGAATACGTCTTTCACTTCTTCTGCAGTAAAGCCTTCAACAAGTTTCACCAGTAGCAATACCCGCTCAAGTGACGTGATTAAATGGGGTTTAACACCTATGTCTACCAGTATCCTTAAGGAAGCGTCGGGACAGACTATCACCGCCTTGTCTTCCAAACCTTTCAAGAGGTGTTTGTTTTTGTTCAGAGATGGTCCGGTGGAGACGACGATGCCGGGTTTTCCTTTGAATTGATCAAACAGGAGGTTGATCCCCGGGTTGTAGATGATTTCGTTGATGTTTTCGAGCATGTTGCGCACGCCGATCAGCGAGTCTTCGATGCTGTTCCCGAAGTTGTTCAATTGATACGCGCCCGCTTCGCGGAAGGCGCGGAGCGCGCGCAGATAGTATTCCTTTCCTAGTCGCATCGAGCTCGAGTGGAAGATCGGGCGCATCGCTTTCAACAGGACGAGCAGCTTCTGATCCGACGCGAACTTCTCTTGTAGCCTGAGGAAGAGGTCGTCTTCTTTCTCACCCACGACGAAGTGCAGGCTGAAGGCTTTCGCGATCGACGCGTAGTCGAGGGTCTTCAGCGTCATATAGAAGATGTCCATCTCTTTCTCGATGATGATGAGGTGCGTGGTCCCGGCCTTTTTCACGTGGTCGCGCAGGAAGAGGTCGAGCTCGTATCCTAAGCCGATCCCGAGGAAGAGCGCCGCTTGTGTGTTTTTGAGGTTGAGTTTTTCGAGCTCGTTTCGGGTGTCTTGTTCCGGGTCGGAGGCGGCGTAGAAGAAGCTCTTCCCGTCCGGGAGCAAGAGGTTGAGGCGTGGCGGGTTTCCGGTGCTCATCACACGGTATTGCCCGGAAAGGGCGTGGGTCTCCACGCGCTGCGCGAGCGCGGGATCGCGCTGCCTGAGGAAGTTCAGGTTGCTTTCGAAGAAGCCCTTCGCGACTTTCACCGGGGTAACGCTGACGACGGGCCCGTCCTTCTTCGCTGTTGGGTTTTTTATTTTTTTGTATCTGCTCATTTTTACCTCCTGGTTATTGAATGTGTCTCGCTGTGGCGCATTGTGAGTACTTCGGGACTTGGGAACGCCACACTTTAGTGTGGCATGGGTTGTGCTTTTTTCCTTCCAAAGGCCGGTAAAACATGCCAACTTGAAAATTGACGCTCCCAGGCGTTTTGGGAACGCCACA
>MWEM01000142.1 GCA_002071085.1 Thermotogota bacterium ADurb.Bin062
CAACAGAGGGCAAACGGAGGTATCACGTGTAGAAAGGAGGAGTTTTATCGGGGCGTTCGTTAGTCGCAATTTGGTGGTTTCATCGTTTTTTAGATAACCTTAACCCGTCTCGGCCAGCGTTTTATGTTTTCTATAGCCTCTGGAGAGTATTCTTCGCCTTGTTTTCTTCCTATATTAGCTGCACCATTTATATCAGCATTTATTTCTATACCGTCTGATGCTCGATATTTTCCTCTGGTTACACGCTTACCGGAAAAGACATGCTTTTGCTCCGGGACGCTTTCGCTTTCGCTTACACTTATTGCATCGCCTTTTTTTACCTTTGCTTTCTTTTTGCGCTCTTTGTCGTAGACCGGTATCGGATCGTTATCGAGAAAAGACGCTTTAGACGTGTACGATTCTTCGTGTTCGATATACGCTATTCCGTTCATCTCTGAAAGATACTCCAGCTTTTGGCGCAGAACCCCGAACGGTATCTGATTGAACTTCCGGTTGTTATTTCGGCCGATATTGCTATTACGTTTGAAGTCAACGGAATAGCCCACGATTATTCTGGCAATGTTATTGCTTATAACATAGTCAATGATTTTTTTTGCGGCCAATTGCATGTATTCCTTCACTTGATTGTTCCTACGCTCTGTGATAGCGTTCATTTGATTAGTGTGAGAGGCTTTTACCTTCTTCTTTTGGAAAGAATTGATGCGTTGGAGGTAAGAGATACGCCGGTTATATTCCTTATTCACACCATCGATATAACTTCCGTCCACGATAAAAGAATGGCCGTTGTTGGTATTCACGCATGACGCGAGATTGTGAACGCCTATATCAATTGCAAGGGCTCCGGTTGCGTTTTCTTTTGGCGTTGCCGGTTCACCGGCTTCGTAGATGAACTGCGACTCAAATGCCGTGCCTTTCTCGTTAGGCACGATACGAATCAGTTTAATCTTTTTACCCATCAGATTTTTAGGTATAGGAATCTTGAACGGTTCAAATCCCGCGTGTGCCTTAACGTAGGTTGGAGATACCGGAATCTGAAAGTATCCGTTTTCGAGGCCTTCCTTTACTGCCTTTGTTGTTTGCTGGTCAAGGTCATAGAATAAAGTGTGGTATCCTTTATCGCCGGTAGGTTTGAAACCCGGCGGGTTGATCTTGTCATTTCCCGTGGTACCTTTTTTCTTTTTAAGTAACGCGAAGTAAGACTCCATCTCTTTGCCCTGCGCACGCCATACAATATTTGCAGTATATGCTGGAAGAAGCTTCAAATTTTCTGGATTTTCGTTGTTTATTATTTTGTATACTCCCGATGGAGATAGATAGTATTTTTTCTTCTCATCAGGAGAAAGAGACATCTTCTCTTCCGACGTAAGTTTTGAATAAGCGTCCAACCTCATACGGTATAAAAATATCCCTTGATTATAGATATTTTTTGATAGGTGACATTGTTCTCGCAGAAAGTCATAAAGCCCGCGATCATTTGTTTTTATTTTGTTTTTGATTGTAAGCTGCATTATAGGCTCCTTTCGTCGTTGTTTTCGCCTTTCTCGTCGACCATGGTGGTATTGAAACCAAGGCATCGTTAGCGAATACGTGATTGTATCCGTATATCCCTCGTCGACCATGGTGGTATTGAAACCGTCAGAGATAAAATCTATATCCGCGTAGAAGGCTAGTCCCTCGTCGACCATGGTGGTATTGAAACACTGCTCGGCATCACAGCCATGCAGAAGCTCCTCGGGTCCCTCGTCGACCATGGTGGTATTGAAACTATCACCGGCAAGCCTCGTTTTCCACGGTTTCGTTAGTCCCTCGTCGACCATGGTGGTATTGAAACTCATGTCGCCCTGCTAAAACGCTCCACGGCGAACGCTAGTCCCTCGTCGACCATGGTGGTATTGAAACTCACGTAGGAGTGGATAGAACGCTCCACAGGGGCGAGTCCCTCGTCGACCATGGTGGTATTGAAACCCATCAAAGGCTCGTATACAGCCGATATCGCAAAA
>MWEM01000143.1 GCA_002071085.1 Thermotogota bacterium ADurb.Bin062
TCCAGATGTCTATGGCCTTCTTTCGCCTTTCAATCGCCCGCGCTGGGGGGCTCTTCTTAAATCTGGCATACCCTGCGTCGCAACGGCGGAGGTGCGGTTTCTCGAGCCAGAAGATCGGCAGGTACAGCGCGTGCTCCGCGCCATAGACAAAAAGACTACGGTAGAACATATCAAGGAAAGCGAACTGGGTTCACCGGAGGCTGTGCTTCCTTCCTTAGACGAGTTTTATGCGCTCTATAAGGAGGTTCCCGAGGCTATACGCCAAAACGAGCGCATCGTCGAGATGGCCTCGTATAGCAGTCTTTTCGACGGTTTTCTCTTTCCTCGTCATAAGGCAGATGAGACAGGCGGTTCCGGCGCTTTTTTGCGCAGCGAGGTTCTCAAAGGAGCAGTGCGGCGATACGGATCGCCCAGCCCTGGATCGCTTAGTTCTGGATCGCCCAGCCTCGGATCGCCCAAGTCCAAATCGCTCGACTCCAAATCGCTCGATGCCGCTGTGCTAGAGCGCATCGACTACGAACTAGGCATCATCGACCAGAAGGGCTTTGCCGATTATTTTCTAACTGTGCGAGATATTGCAAGGCGGGCATCGCGCACCTGTGGCAGAGGGAGCGCTGCGGCGAGCATCGTGTCCTACTGCCTTGGAATTACCGATGTCGATCCGATCCGCTACAATCTCTACTTTGAGCGATTCTTGAACCCCGAACGCCAAGATCCTCCCGATATCGACATCGATTTCGCATGGGACGAGCGCGATGCCGTTCTCGACTCTGTCTTCGAAAGTTTTGGCGATGACCATGTCGCAAGAGTATCGAATCATGTCTGCTTTCAAGCGCGAGCGGCTATCCGCGAGACGGCTCGGGCTTATGGCATCCCCGATGAAGAAATATCCGCAATCGAGCGTCGCCTTAGAATAGAATCGAGCGAGAAGCTCACACAACAGGATGAGCTGTGGGCTAAAATTTTGGATATCGCAAACCGCCTTGTGGGTCTGCCACGCAATATCGGTGTGCATTCTGGAGGTGTAATCATAGTGCCCGACAGGCTCTCCGATCATGTGCCACTCGAAAAATCCGGAGGAGGAATCAAGGTCACCGCCTGGGACAAAGAAGGCGTCGAGGCTGCTGGCCTTGTTAAAATCGACCTCCTCGGTAATCGCTCTCTCGCCGTGGTGCGAGATACCCTCTCCAACCTGCGCGAAAACGGCATCGTAATCGACGAACTCGCCTGGCAGCCCGCCGACGATGCAGAAACAATAGCCATGCTCGCTAGAGGAGATACCATGGGCGTCTTCTATGTCGAGAGCCCCGCCATGCGCCTATTACAACAGAAAACAGGCTGTGGGGATTTCGAGCATCTTGTCATCCACTCATCGATTATTCGACCTGCGGCGAATCGATATATCAACGAATACATCGAACGACTCCATGGAAAGCCATGGAAACCCGTCCATCCTCTTCTTGCCGGGCTCTTCGATGAGAGCTACGGAATTCTCTGCTATCAGGAAGATGTGTCGAAGGCCGCTATTGCGTTGGCGGGCTTCAGCGTGGGAGAAGCCGACAGAATACGCAAAATTCTCACCAAGAAAGAAGCAAACCGTAAGCTCGAAGCATATCGACCAGCCTTCGAGGAAGGCGCTCGTAGAAAAGGAGTCGACAGCGCTACCATCGATACAGTCTGGGACATGATGCGTTCCTTTACAGGCTACAGCTTTGTGAAGGCACATTCCGCAAGCTACGCTATGCTGTCCTTCAAGTCTGCTTATCTGAGATGCCATTATCAAGCGGAATTCATGGCTGCAGTTCTGAGTAATCGAGGCGGATTCTATTCGACCCTGGCTTATGTGAGCGAATGTAGGAGGATGGGCCTTAGCGTACTTGCACCAGATGTCAACGCAAGCGAGCTTCGCTGTCGAGGCAAGGAGAAAACCTTGCGCTTAGGCCTCGA
>MWEM01000144.1 GCA_002071085.1 Thermotogota bacterium ADurb.Bin062
TTGTGTGGATTGGAGTAAAATCAACAAGACAGATTATCTCTCTGCAATGGAAAGTAGCGTTACCGATTCGGCACAAATAAAAGCCTTATTGAAATGGGCATTCACCGATGAAATTGACGACCGTGAGGTCTTTATGAAAGGCGTAGACTGTTCCTACTACTACGAGCAGGAAGACAGCGTTTCGAAAGATTAAACCGGCGCGCCCCGAAGGCGTTCTCAGAAAACCGAAAAACTTGCCGCCCGGCGTGGACTAACCGTCATTCTCGTCGATGAAGACGCCGGGGTTTGATCATGTAAAAGCGACGGGCTGAAAAACTTCCCCTGACTCTCAAAGGGACTTTCGTTGACGGATCGTGAAGAGAGATTTCTTCAAGCCTCTTCGGAAGTCTATCTGATGCCATAATCCGCATTTCTTCATAGAATGTTATATAATACATAGGTAAGTGATGAGCGCTATCGGCAGTTCGAAGACAAAACGCTCCACGCTACACAGGGTTTCGTTGTATTGATGGAGGTGGCATTCCGTGGAAATAGGGAGAGGATTTAACAAATACGTAGCCATTCTGATGGCGTTATTGATGTTTTCTATTTCTCCGATTTCTGTCTTCGCCGCAAACATTGACTTCACCCAAGAAGAACGAGAATACATCAAAAACGCGAACGTGCTTCAGGCTGCTTCTGCTGAAGGCGCCGCCCCCCTTTCGTATACAAACTCAAAAGGAGAAATAAAAGGGATTGCTGTAAGTTTTCTAAAAGCGATCGGAGAGATATCGGGGCTTAAGTTCGAGTACAAACCTTTCGAAAATATTAATGATATTATAAATAGCGATGCTGATTTAGTTATCCCTGCTGCAAAACAATACCCGCTACCCAACAGGACCCTCTCTACCCCTTTTCTGTTCTCGGAAGCCGTTTTGTTTTACAATTCCTCTTTAAACCCCAATGAACTGGCCGGAAAACGGTTCGCGATGGTAAGGGGAGGGACGATACCTGAAGGTATTAGAGAAGAGGATGTCCTGTACTTTGACGAAAGAGAAGACACCTTCGAAGCCGTACACGACGGAAAAGCCGACTATAGCTATTCGAATACGTATTCCTTGGTGTTCTACGCCCTGCGAAGCGGATACGACAACATTATCACCATACCCCAAAAAATGGAAGACAGGGCGTATGGCGTGGCGGTGCGTGAAGATGATGAAATCCTTTTGAGTATAATCAATAAGTCCATAGAAGCTATCGACGAAGAACAAAGACAGAGTCTAATACTCACCGCGCTGGCGGAAGTGGAACGGGCAGTGACCCTCAAGGAGATTTTCAAACGCTACGGATTACCCATTTCTCTGATTAGTGTTACTGTCATTGCCATCCTAACATATGCCGTTTGGTTGAAGGTATTGGCGAACAAACATCTGTATGAAGAAATCAAAAAAGGCAAAAGACGGGAAGAGGAGATTGAATATATCAGCTTCCACGACAGTTTGACCGGATTATACAATCGGGCTTACCTCAAAATAGTACTTGAGAGTATAAATGACCCCGAGCATCTGCCCATATCCGTGGTCGTCGCCGACATCAATGGCTTAAAGATGTACAATGACTCTTTTGGACACGTTGAAGGAGATATAATCCTTCAAAAAGCCGCGACTCTCTTAAAGAGCGCTTGCCGTACGGAAGACGTTGTGGCCAGAACAGGCGGAGACGAATTCATCATCGTATTGATGCGGGCTAATCGTGAAACGGCCTTGCAGGTTGTGAACCGTATTCATCGACTTTGCCATAACGAATGTGCCGGTCAGGCTTTTGTGAGCATTTCAGTAGGCTACGCCACAAAAAACGAACCGGAACGCGATCTCCAAGAAGTTGTGAAGGAAGCTGAAACGATGATGTATAAACGGAAATTGCTGGAAAGCCA
>MWEM01000145.1 GCA_002071085.1 Thermotogota bacterium ADurb.Bin062
TCGAACGTCACGCCGAGCGCGTATGCAATGCGGGCCACGGTTTCGTACGATACGCGGCCGCCGCCCTCGGCTTTGGTGATCGTCGCGCCACATATATTTGCCTTTGCCATCAAATCCAGTTGCGTCATCCCGAGTTCACGCCGGCGCTTTTTAACGCCTTTGAGGATAAAACCCATATCCTCCGGTTCGACGCCATCTCGGATGTACTTATTGACAGGCGTGTGCTTCTCCGACAACCCTTCCACAGCGCCAATCGCGACGTACCTACCGAATGTGAGCAACAGCTGGCCGACATTTATGCGAGTTGGAAACATTATCCCTCCTTGTAAGTGTCCCCGTCAGGGGCGGGCTCTCGGGTTGTTGTGCGTCGCTTGGAGAGAGAACTTCTTTCTTGTTCCCGGAATTAGCAGAGATCCGGGGCGCTCCGATCCGGATCAGCAGAGAGAGCCCGACCGTATCACCTCCCGATTCGAGGTTTTTATCTTTTAAGTTGTGGTGTAATATATTTTGGTTGAGAAACGGAGCGCGCTCGTGGATGAGCGCGTTTTTTATTCAAATACGAATGCAGCATCTGAACTCTCACATGGAGCGGATACGCCGGCCAACCCGCATCTTTTTCCAATTCGGTGATAGCTTTCAAACGGTCTTCCCGTGGATACGCGCACAAATCTTTTAGCATCCTTCTCCTCCTTGAACATAAATGTTTGTTTTTGATTCCGCATCTTGATCTCCGCCAGCATCCGCATCCGATCCACTAAGGTCATCATATTTCGCGCGGTATCGTTCCATCTTCATCACCCTCCTACGCCGTGAGATAGAGCTCGAGTTCATTTATCCCGTACTTCGAGCAAATTTTATAAACTTCCTCGCCTCGTTTTAGCGCTTCTTTTGCGTCATCTAATGTTTTGATTTGCGAGTTCATTCCGTGTCGAATGTACATCTTCAACAACTTTGCAATTTGAAGTCTCCACTCCATTTCTATCCTCCTCCTTTTGATTTTGCTCCCAGCAGAAGAGCCGGTGAGCGAGTGTTTGGGATAGTTGCTCTTTTGTCACTCTCGTCATCTCCTTCGTGGTACCCATATTCACTTTTCAAAGACCCGACTAATCAAAGTGCCGCGGCGTGGTTATAACGTGTTATTGTATTTGTGATTCGCTGCTTGAAAACGAGCGCATAAACGAGTAGAAGTCGCGCTCGGATACACCAAGGGCTTCAGCAAGTTTGATCATTGTGTCGTGAGACGGTTTTCTAACGCCTCGTTCTAAGTGGAAGATATAGCTTTCACTAACGCCGACTTTTGCGGCCAGTTCAGTTCTGGTAAGATTTTTTTGTTTCCGTAAATCACTAAGAGTCATTAAATCACCTTCTTTCTTACAGAGAGTAGTATATCACGTATTTTACTCTTTGTCAATACTAAGCACAAAACCTTACTTAAAGTCTTTTGACTAAGAGCGAAGAGGGTGCTAAAATTGATTGCAATGGGCTTTGAAGCTAAAACAACAGGAAAAAGAATCGCGGATATTCGAGGGAAGAATAATATGAGTCAAGAGAAGTTGGCCGAAACGCTAAGCAAAAGCGTATCCCTGATTTCTCTTTACGAGGGCGGGCATCGTGTACCACCGCCGGATGTTTTGTACCAGCTTTCAGAACTATTTGCAGTGTCCGCAGATTATTTACTTGGCCTTACCGATAATCCTAATCTGTCCGGCGGTCTCCCGCCCGACTACGCTCGTCTAAAAGCGATCGAGGTGGAATTGGAGAAGATCGACCTCGCGCGGATCATCGAGATCGAGCGGCTGATGCGGAAGGGATAGAACGCCAATTGAACGCCAATAGAACGTGCATAGAACGTGTTTGCTACACCAAGACGCGGT
>MWEM01000146.1 GCA_002071085.1 Thermotogota bacterium ADurb.Bin062
TTGACACCCAAATACTTTAGGAACAGTTGGTCTCTGGCCACGGATTCAGTGGACCATCGATATTTGCCCATGGCCGTCTGCACATCTGTCGTCTCAATACAGTCGAACCAGTCTAGAATTTGTGACAGGGAACGTTGCTCAAGCCAATTGTCAAGTTTCTTTTCGAGCTTGAGTAATGCCTTTGTCTTCTCAGCTTCATCCTTTCCGAGCTTGGCTCGCACAGCCTTTATGGCCTTCGTCAGAAAGCAATGGTAGCAAAGCGAAACAAATTGCGCGAATTGCCTTCCCCGGAGATTGTCGGGATACCAAGTTCGCGGTTTTGCGCCGTCAAGCCCCCCTTTTTGCACGGCAAACAGTTCTTCTATTTTTTCTCGTAGCCGGTAGTTTTCAAGCGCGGCAAACGTGTCCATGGTCTGATTACTGACGAGGGCGAAATAGCCGAAGTACTTCTTTGCTTCGGCTATAGATTCATCTTTAAAAGCTACCTTCATCTGTCCGTCACGCCCCTTTTTAGCGCAGACCAAGTACTTATCTATTTTCCTTTGCGCAGATTTCGTGAACTCGACAGCGCCGTCTTCTATTTGCGCCTTCAGTTCAAGCAAGTCCTTGCGGAAGGCGAGTTCCTTCTTGGCATCGTTGTCAGGAGAATAGTAGACATGGACGTAAAGGCGGCGAGAAAAAGTTTCATTTTCACCGGCGACCTTTCCATTACGTGATCGCTGGCGCACTCGACTGAACTCGTGCATTCTGAACGCCGTGGCGCCGCAGACGGACGGGTCAAACGGACAAGTGCTGGACATACCCGCCAGGGTCCCGCGAAGTGCATCCACTGTCTCGCGAACCCAAACGACGTCAGGATCGACCAGGGTGAGGAATTTCACGTTGCGCAAGGCGAATTCCATCATGTTCTTCTGGCTGTAGCAGCCATTATCGGTGACGATCAGGGGGTTCTCCAGGCCAAGACACTTGAGCTGCTCCAGGGTGCTCTCAATGGAAATGACGTCCGGAATATTGCCGGGCTGCTTGGCAAACGCCAGCGGTTCGCGACTCTTTACGGAATATAAGGTCAACAGCTTGATTGTATTCAGCCCGTCGCCATCCTTGTTGAACCCGCGCCGTGCTTCCGACTGGTTTTCGGAGTAGGTCGAGATTGTGGTTGAGTCAAACGCCAGCACGGGGGACTTGCCGATGCGTGCCGCCCGGGATGAAAAATACCTCTGAACACCGTCTTCGTTACGACCGACTTCCTTGAACAGCTCACTATACACGTCTTCGGTGATCGCTTCACGATACGGAAGAGAATGCATCACCTGCCAGCTCTCAAGGCGCGGCAGCGTGTTGCCGCCAGAGCCGATCCAGTAGCGCGCAATGGAGAGAATCTTGGTTGCATCTCCCTCGCTGAACGAAGACAGCACGTCATGGTCAATGCCGGATGACTTGCCGATCCATTCCAAAATATCCGTGAGACCGGTATGCCGACGTACTGCGCTGGTCATGCCTCCTTCTCCCTTGCGTTTCTTCGGGCGAGTAGGCGTCATTTCCTGCGTTCCCGACTTGATTTTTCCCTTGAGCTTCTGACTGACGGTATAGGTCTTCCGGGTCTTTTCGTTATAGGCCGTAATCCGCTCATAGATGTAAATGTCACCGTTCGGTCGCCTTTCACGCCGTTCGCCGATGTGAGTTTTTCCAGTTATTGGTTTAGACATCGCATATACTCCTTATTAATATGTTTGTATTTATATAATACGTACATGTTAATAAGTCAAGAAAAAACACGATATTTCTGTAAATAACCGTGCCCATGAAGCCATTTTTGCCTATAGTGTGCGCTTTATCCGACTTTCAGG
>MWEM01000147.1 GCA_002071085.1 Thermotogota bacterium ADurb.Bin062
CCGCGGGGAGATAGAGAAGCTGGACCTGTCAGACTTCGACGGTACGCGCCTTGCTGTCCTGGGCAAAGGCCGGGGGACACAGAAGGAGTGGATAGAGCTCTCGACGAAGGCAATAGACGCGTTGAACGAGTGGATCGATGTTCGTGGTTCGCAACCCGGAGCGCTCTTTGTATCCCTCGACAACCGCACGTCAGGCCACAGGTTAACCGGGAAATCCCTTGAAAGGCTCGTGGCAGGTTACGCCGTGGACGCCGGGATAGAGCGCAAAGTAACTCCGCACCGGTTACGCCACACGTCGATCACCGCCGCCCTCGGGGAGCTAAACGGAGACACCCGGGCCGCGCAAACGTTCTCACGGCACGCGAAGATCGAAACGCTTATGATTTACGATGACCACCGGAAAAATTACCAAGGCAAGGCCACGAACGCCCTGGCCGCCCTTGCATAAAGGAGGGATAGAGTGAATGCACAACCAAATGAATTCATGACCTTCGGAGAGGCCGCAGAGCTTCTTCGGGTGTCTTATCGAACGGTCCAACGCTGGGTTAGGATAGGCAATCTGAAAGGTTACAAGATCACCGCCGGGCGCAACGTGCGCGTGAAGAGGGCCGAAGTACTGGCGCTGTTGAAAGAAACGACACCAAAAGAGGAGGGATAGGACGTGGAAAAACAACAGTTGCCGAGTCGCGCAAAGATTGCCGCACATTGGGCCGGGGAGGAGTCGGAAGATTATCTTATATCTCACTGCTGGGTTTGCGGGAAACGTGTTAGAAGCGTTGAACAGTTGGAACGGCACCATGTGACGCCGGAGAGTTTAGGTGGAACCGCTGACCTTGACAACCTTTTTCTACTCTGTAAGAAGTGTCATGACGTCGCGCCTTCGGTAAACGATAGGGGGTTGTTTTTCAGTTGGGCGGAAAACAGAAGCGAGATAAACGAAGTATTTCAAGAAGCGGTTGAGGCAATAAAAGCGGTAGACGCAGGGGAAAACTTCGCGAAATGGTTGAACGCAAAAAAGAAAGAAGAGATACAGGGAATCTTGAGGGGAAAACTAACTATAAATTATACAGCTTACGGGCCGAAGGTTCCGGTGATTGGACCATTGGCCGTTCTTAAAAAAGAATGGGAGGAGGAAAAAAAATGAAGGTAAAGATGAATGGGAGAACATATGATACTTTGAAAGCGGAACGAATAGCAACATACGATACCGGCTTACCACGTATGGACCTCGACTATATCCGCGAAGGGCTCTATAGGCAGGACGGCGTGCTATTCCTGGCAGGAGAATCAGGAGCTCGTGGACGATACGCCAAAAACGAAGAGACGGGAGGGAAAATAGGAGGAGAAGGCGGATATATCATATCCATGCAAGAAGCAAGAGAATGGATCGAATTGACGCAGGGAGAGAACGCGGCGACCGCTAACCTGCTCCTGGACGGGTTCGCGATCATATGACGCGCATCCAAAAACGTATCGATTCATTTTTGTACGATACCGGGGGATACAGCACGCAGAGGATTGCTGTCCACGGGGGGGAGGGGCTTTACCGGACGGAACACACTCCTGTCTGGGGCACGTTTCAAATGTTTTTGGCAGGCGTGGACGACGCGGGCGAGGAGTATATCACGCTTATTCGGCTCAAGGAGGCCGTCGAATGGATACGCAGGACACAGAAGAACCCGGAGAAGTTGATCGAGAGCGTTTCCGGGGCCTATATCCTGCTACCGGAGGACCCGCTGGCAGGCTGTACATATTGTAGAGACTTTTTGCCGGGAGGCGGATCGAGTCGGAGCGTTGCAATGACACACAAAAGCAACCTTCGGGCAATAGTGGGGGG
>MWEM01000148.1 GCA_002071085.1 Thermotogota bacterium ADurb.Bin062
ACGGCATACGGCGGCCGTCAACGCATCGAAGGACCATACAATCGCCGAAGTGTCTGACCTTCTGGGTCATGCAAGTCTTCAAGTCACGACCATATATCTTCACGCAACGGGGAAGGCTTCTGAAAAGGTCGCCGCCGACTTGGGGCGAAGATATGGGAAGTCAAATCATTCGGAATAGGAAAGGGGTCAAGAATGTCACAGAATCAAGCGAATTACAGAATCGGGACCGAAGAAGCGGCGATTATTCGAATCGACCAGATGGGATTCACCCCGACCCAGAAGGCTTTTATCTTCGCCGACTGGCCAGAAGGGGAAGAACATTATTCCTGGCTTCTGACTGCGACCAGGGACGAAATCGTCGCATGGGGCGAAGCCGGCGAATGGGGTCGGGAAGAAAGGGAATGAAAGAAGCCTTTGTCGTCAAGCGATTCAAACAAGAAAAGAAGACCTTGATTAACACGGTCAACGATATCTTGTCAGAATATCAAGCCGATGGATACGACTTGACGGTCCGACAAATCTATTATCAATTCGTCACCCGTGACTTATTCCCAGAAGCCCGAAGATGGCGACAAATCCCAAATACGAAGAAGTGGGTCAAAGACCCGAACGGGACGAAGAACGCCCAACCGAATTACAAGTGGCTTGCCGAAATTCTGACCGAAGCACGCATGGCCGGCTTGATTGACTGGGATATGATTGTCGACCGGGGGCGGGAGACCGTCACCCCGCCGGCATGGGAAGACCGCAACGCGCAACCTTTGCAAATTTGCAAAGCACCCGTCACCCCGCCGGCATGGGAAGACCCGGCCGAAATCGTCACCGCCGCCGCCGATTCCTTCGCCCTGGATAAGTGGAAGGACCAGACAAATCATGTCGAAGTCATGGTCGAAAAGCAAGCCCTTGAAGGGGTCTTGATTCCCGTATGTGAAAGACTGGGAATTCGCTTCACGTCAAACAAAGGATTTTCTTCGGCTTCTTCGATGTATGAAATCGGCAAGCGGCTTGCCGCTTATTCCAGAAAAGGGAAAGCCGTCTGGGTCTTGTATCTGGGCGACCATGACCCTTCGGGAATGGATATGACCAGGGATATCGAAGAACGCTTGAATCTTTTCGCCGGCTTGACTTATGTCAACGTCGACCGACTGGCCTTGAATATGGACCAGATTCAGGGATTGAACCTTCCCCCGGCCCCGGCGAAGATTATTTTTAATGGTGACACCGTGTCACCATTAAAAACAACCTTCCCCCGGCCCCGGCGAAGATTACTGATTCACGGTCGAAAGGATATATCGCCCGATTCGGGAATGATTCATGGGAACTCGACGCCCTTGAACCCCGGCGACTGGCCGGCCTTGTCACGAACGCCGTCGAAAGGCTTCGGAATAATATCGCCTGGTCGGAAGCCGTCAAGCGGGAAGAATCAATGCGAAAAGAACTTCAAGCCTTCGTCGATTCTTACCAGGGCGGTCGGAATGATTAAAAATGTCACTTTTTGTCACCTTTTGTCACTTTTTATTGTCAGAAACGATTCTACACAAGGAAAGGGTCGATAATGGCCAACGAATCAGGATTAAGGCGACAATATACCATGACACAGAAGGACGGGACGAAGTGGGTCTTCACCCCGGAAGTCGGCGACGCCCTGGGCGGGCTTCCTGGACTTATGGTCTTCACGGCCGCCGTCGGGAAGACGGTCAAGACCGGGTCAATCGAAATCGCCTTCAAGGGATACGGCTTATTCGACGTCACGAAACACGGGAAGACCGTCAAGGTCGACCTGATTGAAAGGGAATCGGGATTTTCTTCCGATTAGACCTATTCAGATAATC
>MWEM01000149.1 GCA_002071085.1 Thermotogota bacterium ADurb.Bin062
CCTTCGCCGAACACACCCTCGGCAAAAGTCTTGAACATCTTCTTCGCTTTCGCTTTCGACCCGGAGGAAGGCACCGAATCATCGCAAAACACCAACTGCGCTCCTCGAACATCGTCCCACTGATCGTACAGCCGCTTGATATTTCTCGCCGCCCGCATCACCTTCCCGTTTTCATTTCTCGGAAGGGTTGGGTCGATAGTCCGAATGTCCAGCGAGGCGATGCGCGCATCGTTCAAAACCCACAACGGATTGTCGATGCGTCTGTATTTGGAGTTCCTCGCGTTGCTCTCTATGGCGTTCATCCGCGCGGTGAGGTAATCGAAATACTCGGTTTGTTCCTCCGACGGCTCCCCGATGTCCAGCTTCCTCTCGTTCCGCCCCGAATCCGGATTCTCCACTATCTTGGGAACGGGAAACTCGGTCCTCTTCTTTTTCCCTTCCGGAAGCGACTCGTTCTCCCTCTCCATCTGAATCCGGTACGCATCCTTCAAATTCTGCAAAGTGATCGTATCCGCGAACTGCTTGTAAATCTGCTGCAACGAAGAGAGGTTCACCAGAGACGAAAGAACGCGCCTCGGCTTGAGCTTCTGCGTCGCAGTGTACTCAAGACGGGTTTCGGTGATCGTGTACGCTCCGGCCCATGCGTCGAAGTGCTGAAGATTCCTGCTCGCAAGTTCATCGTATGCGAGATACTTCATCATCGTGTAAATCTCGACGAGACTGTTCGACACCGGCGTCCCCGTAGCGAAGGCGACTCCCCCGCCGCGCTTGCGCAATCCGCGCGTCTTCACGTACATGTCGAACGACTTCGCGGTCCCTTTCGGGTCGTTCATTCCGGCGATGCGTGGATTCCCCGACGAATACTCCAGGTTCTTGAACAAGTGAGCCTCGTCCACCACAAGATAGTCGATTCCCATTTTCTCGAAATCGTATCCTATCTCGTCCCGTTTCCCTTCGGCGAGTTCCGCCAACCTCGCCTTGTACTTATCTATCCTCTCTTGAATCTGCTTGACGCTTCTCGAATTCCCAGTCTCTTCCGCATCCTCAAGCGCGGCCCGAAGCCCGGAAAGCTGCTCGTCGATAATCGCCTTCTCGTCGACCGCCGCGTTCTCTATAAACGACAGATGCGAATGCCCGATGATAACCGCGTCGAAATCCCCCGTCGCTATCCGCGCGAAAAGCGCTTTTCTGTTTTGCGGCTTCATACTCTTTTCGGAAGCGGCAAGCACGCGCGAACCAGGATAGAGCTTGTAAAAATCCCTCGTCCACTGTCCCACGAGGTGATTCGGAACCACGAAAAGAGGTTTTTTGGAAGCTCCCATGCGCCGACGCTCCATCGCTCCGGTGATCAACGCATACGTTTTCCCCGCGCCGACCACGTGGTCGAGCAGCACGGAATCCGTCCTGATCATCCGCCACGCCGCGTCCTTCTGCGTATCCCTCAACTCGACGGAAGGGTTCGCTCCGGCTGTGACAAGAAGCTCCCTCCCGTTGAATTTCGGCTCCACATGGGTATTCATCTTCTCGTTGAACGCATCGACAATCTTGTCCATTATCCCGGCGTCGCCGCGAGCCCACTTCTCGAACTCTCTCGACATCATCTCCACCAGCATATTGGCTCTGTCCGTTGCTTCCCTGTCGATGGTGCGGTTATCTCCGCTTCCGACATACGCCTTCAGCATCTTTCCCTGCGTTGCGGCATTGAAGAAATCAAGAATGGAGAAATCCGGGTTGTTGAACATCCCACCCCACTCCGTCTTCAGCGCGACGTCGGACGCCATCCCTACGATTTTTCCAGTAGCGCTCGACACATACAC
>MWEM01000150.1 GCA_002071085.1 Thermotogota bacterium ADurb.Bin062
ACAGTTCGTTTCCTCCCTGCCTGCTGTCCAAGCTACGGGGTTCTGACTTTTTCCCCGGCAGGCTTGCTTTCTTCCTGCTGAACATTTCCGCCTTATCTGGACATACTACGACCCCGCGATCCCCCTTTTGTCTTTTTTACGCCGCGATCAGTTCGTATAAAACCGCATCGCGCCGTCGCGAAAAGAAGGGGCGCTTACGCCGCGATGACTTTATGAGTTAAATATCGCGCGATCGATCCTGGCCTTGTTTCTTGGCTCTTCGATACATTATTTGAAGCTCGGTGACCATCCGAAAAATATAAATTAAAATACGAGAAATAAAAAGAGACCGCCAGGTGGACGAATATGCGATTAGAGCGGATTATCGAAGCGGTCTATGGGTCTACAGAATTATTACGATAAAAGTTGTTTATTAAGTACGTCTTGTAAATTGTCGAAGAGCCTGTTTCTTGATTACATCTCATAACTTGGCCCACACAAATAACCGGAGTGGCTCTAGGAGAAAAAACTCGCCTGTTCGTAGGATACGGGTGTAATCGACCCAAAAACAACCCCCTTCAACGCGCAAAGGGTGACCCCACAAAAAAGCCGCCGAGGATGTAAAATATACGAGGAAGTAAAATACACTCGGAGGTGAAATAGGGAGATGAAAACATCTATGGAAATCAAAATGATTCTACAGACGTATGACGAGATCGGGACGATTAAAGGAACAGCGCGAGCGTTAGGAATCGCGAAAGGGACGGTAAAGAAGTATCTGAAGCGCTATTGGGAGCTACAGAACGGAGAAAGAAGCCGAATCAGCCCAGAAAACGAAGAACGAGTCATCGTAAGGCTAAGGAAAAAAGAATATGACCTACGGCTGAACGAGCTACTCGAGCAGAACGCGAACTTTCCGAAGAAACAACGGTTAACAGCGCTAAAGGTGTACCGGATACTGGAACAAGAAGGGTGGAACGTGAGTTACTCGACGGTCAAACGGCGGGTACGGGAGTACAAAGAGCGAAATGGGCCACGGGAGGTCTACATCCAACAAGTGCATCCGGCGGGAAGGACGGTAGAATTCGATTGGGGAGAAGTCAAGCTCACCATCGACGGGGTAGAAGACACCTACCAGCTTGGGGCATTTGCGGTAAACAACAGCCTATACTACTATGCGCGGCTCTATCCGAAACAAACGCAGTTAGAAGTGATGGACATACACCAACGGTTTCTGGAAACGTTTGGAGGAGTACCGGAAGAGATCGTCTACGACAACATGAAAACCGTGGTGAGCAATTTACGGACAAAGACGATCCATCCCAGCTTTTTAGACTTCTCGAGCCACTATGGATTCCGAGTCCGGCTGTGCCAAGTACGCAAGCCGAACGAGAAAGGAACGGTCGAAAACGCGATAGGACTGATTCGTCGAGAGGCGTTCAGTCAGAGGAAAGCGTTCGAAAGCTTAGAAGAGGCGAACGCATATCTTGAGAAAGCGTGCGCCGACATCAACGAACGGATACCGACCACACGCAAACAGACGCGCGTCCAAGGGCTGGAAGAGGAACGAAAACACCTACGCCCGCTTCCGGGCAATCTTTGGGAGAACTACAAGATAGAAACGCGTCATATAAATCGATATTCGATGATCCAAGTAGACGGACATGGGTACAGTGTACCGGACACCTATCGGCCGAAAGTGATCACCATTCGCAAATGGATAGATCGCATAGAATTGATGGACAACGGAGAAATGATTGCGGTGCATCGAATCCCGGAAGAAAAGGGAAAGGACGTCATCCGGATTGAACAC
>MWEM01000151.1 GCA_002071085.1 Thermotogota bacterium ADurb.Bin062
TCAACTATACGGATACCAACGGCGTGAAAATCTTCGTCGACGATCATGATATCGTTCTTCTGATACGCTCGTTGTCTATAACGGGATCAGGAGAATTGGTTATCGAAAGAAAACCCGGAAGCGAAAAACAAGTCTTTCTCGTCGTGCAAGAAAGCCTTACTCTATCGGGCAGCGGGCAGATCCGCACGACGGATGGAAAAGATGATTACGTCCATCTTTTTTATCTCGGATCAGATGATATCGTCTTTGGCGGCAGTGTCGTATTCAACGGATCCGTATACGTAAAGAACAGTGCGGTTACCGTTACGGGATCCGGAAAAGTCAAAGCGATCGCGAGTACCGGGGGGACAATTAACATAAGTGGATCCGGAATAACTGCCGGCACTGTAAATGCGAAAAACTCCAATGTTTTTGTTACCGGAGGCGCTTTCCTGAAAGAGGGCGTTTCTACCGGCGGGACGAGAGTGGATGTCTCTGGCGGGCCTTCGCCTTTTAAGTATATTTATGCTCCGCTCGCGAAGGTAACCTTATCCGGAAGCTCCCAAATCAATGGGACCATCATTGCCGGAGAAGTCTTGCTTAGCGGTAACTCCCCCGTTATCGGCCCGGCTTATAAACCAATACCTCCTGAATGCCTATTAGTCCCTAATCCCGATATCGTTTTGCCTCCTGACGCTTCTGGTCACGGTTTAGGGTGGTATGACTATGAAAGCGGGCAAATCTACACAACGACGCCTTACCATAAAATCTCGAGTAATCCGGTCAAGATTGAAGCGAAAAGTGGAAAAAAAGTTAAGTACCCCAACAAAAACGATCCGATTATGACGTGGCAAGCCCCAAAACTAACTTTCATAAGCGATTTAGACCCGACACACAACCAATTAACGCTTATTTCGAATGTATTCGACTTTCATTCTGATATTTCGATGAAAGATGACGGAAACGGGAAAGTGATCTTGAAACCCATAAGCGGGACCGCGTTCGTTACGTTTGGAAATGTGGTACACGGTAAAACTACTTTGGCCATTTCTGGGAAAAGCTACAAGTTTAATCAAACGATCGACCTCACGAGCAGTACGGATCGCGCGAAAATGGTCGAAGTGGAAATATATTAAACAAGTCGAATTTGTATTTTAACTTTTACTTTTAGTTCACTTTCGATAGGGAAAAGAGCGTATGCGGGTTTCTAGCAGCGCTCTTTTTTTAGCGACTTTTGTAGCAAGAGTGCGGGCAATAAACTGATACACCGATTCTGTGTTTTGTTCGGTGTTATCGTTATATTACTATATTTTATAATATATAACTAAAATTTTTTAATTAATGATTTTTTAATCTCTTTTCGTCTATAATCAGAGGAGAAAGGAGGGAGATCATGATGCAATCGAAAACGAACGTTTTACTCGTGATAGGCGTTTTATTTGTTAGTATCTTATCCGCGACGACGGGCAATTTCTTCTGGGTCTCTTCGACGCAGGGCACGCCGACAAGTATTTTCGGACCTTCTTCAGGAGGAGGTTTGGTTCCTACCGTCAATCCTCCTTTTGTCTCGCAAAACGAGTACCTGATTTACTCCAGGGAAGGGTTGTCGTTGGGTGGCAATGCCTTAGTTGAAGGCAACGTGTCTTTGTTAAATGGTTCTCCGATGACTTTTTCAGGAGAAAAGAAGTTTATCCAAGGAAAATTGGTGGTTGAGAATCCCGGTGTGAACGGTTTCACCTATTTCAAAAACGAATACCAGGATTACGTGGAAAGCACGATTGAACAAGTCCCATTCAATGA
>MWEM01000152.1 GCA_002071085.1 Thermotogota bacterium ADurb.Bin062
AATCTCCCGGCCGATCAGCCAATAGGCCGTCACCATGTTCGTGTTGACCGCCCGAACGACATTGCCCCGCGCCTGCTCCAGAATCGCGGCCACGCGATCAAAGAGAGGGACTTCACCCGGAGATACGGGTTTCTGCAGCTCATTGGGCTGCTTTCGTTTGCCAGCGCCCGACGGCTTACTCCCTGATGACCCTTTCTTACTCATCGCTGGACTCTCCGCTTGCTTTGTCTTCATCGGCAGACATTGGGCGGATCTTTGACTCTATAAAGGCGATTTCCTCTTCGGTCAACCCGTAGCGCTTATAGAGTTTCTCGTCGGTCCATTCTTTCTTCATGTCGAGAATGGGAATGAAGGCAAAGGTATCCCGTGTAATACCGTGTGAATACATGAAGAGTGACATCAGAAATCTGAAGAATCTCGTCTTCATGTATGCAAGCAGATTACGCGCTTCTTTTTCGGTGGAGTAGTGACCGATAACCAAATATGTCTCGGTACAGACCGTAGCGGGTGGTAGTACATCCGTTCGCGCTAGGACGCGCCGGGTACCATCCGCACCGGGGTTGCCCGCATGTTCATGTCCGGAACGTGATGCGATAACCTTCCACCTATCGATCATCTCGATTCCAGCAGTGATGTCCTTTCGACGATATGGCCCTACGCCCCTCTGCCAATACAGTTTGATATCTCCGGATTTCTGTGGTTTCGCATACGTCCTCAATCCAAATGGCTTATACGACGAGACCTGTTCCTGCATCCTTCTTTCGTTCTTTCCCACCGCTTTTCTGATGATCGGCACCGCTTGGCTGTGACGGATAAATACATCGAACTCATTAAGCGCTCTCTTGGCACTCGTTTCTAAGCCTCCATGCATATTTACAATCTCGCATGCACCTTGATAGTCCTTGTCCCAAAGGAAATAGGAAATCCCGCCCGCCACGCTAACACCTGGGAACACTTCAGAAGAATCCTCGAAATCCACGATCTTGCGAATACGATTATCATTCAACATTTCGGCACGAAATTCATCAAGACCTTTGCCGCCTCCGAACCAGCGCGAGGGGATAATCATCGTCAAATAGCGGGGATTGAGTTTTTTAGCCTGCTGCACGAACTTGTGGTAAATCGGCGATGCGCTTTTTCCGAAACCGCCATCACTCAATTGGTAGGGCGGATTACCAATGATTACGTCGAATTTCATATTGAATATCTTCTCCGGTTTTTCGGTATGAATGAATTTATAAGCATGACTTTCCAGTTCGCCGCCCCGCTCGTAGTTCTCCTCGCTGGCCCCGCAATATACACACCGGCCATTTTCCCACGTGTGTTCCACGCGTCCGAAACGCATATTACCCTCGGGCTTATCGAAGGCATCGCAAACCGAGTACTTGCCGTTCGCGGTTTTGGAGCAATACACGGAGCGGCGCGAGAGCAGGGCGGTCAGTTCCGTGATGGCCAGTCCGTACAACTGGCTCTTCAAGATGTGGTTGATCCTTTTCTGACGGTCGCGAATCTGACGCTCGAGTCCCGCATCCAGCCGCTTTGCGATCTCCCGCAGGAATACGCCGGACTTGCAGCCTGGATCAAGAAAGGTAGCCTTTTTGTCGCTCCAGAGTTCCTGCGGCAGCAGGTCCAGCATCCGGTTGACCAGTTGCGGCGAAGTGAACACCTCATCGCTGCTCAGATTGGCCAGACAGGTTAGTACATCGGGATTGTAGTCA
>MWEM01000153.1 GCA_002071085.1 Thermotogota bacterium ADurb.Bin062
TTATTTTCAGGTTTGATGTAGAATCATCTCATTGAAATCGTTTAGAAAAGATGGAGATGATTCATGAGGACCCCCGATCACCGGCAGCAAAAAATGTTCTTTTACGTTTCCGTGGAGGAGCGTGTCCCGAAGAACCATTCTCTGCGACCTGTCAAGGCCATGGTCGAGGAATGTCTCAAGGCCTTGGACGAACGGTTCAGTAAGATGTACTCTTCGATAGGACGCCCCTCTATCGCACCGGAGAGACTTCTGAAGGCCCTGCTCCTGCAGGTCCTCTACTCGATTCGAAGCGAGAGGGCCCTGATCGAGCACATTGATTTCAACATGCTCTTCCGCTGGTTTATCGGGCTTCATCTGGATGAACCCGTTTGGAATCATTCCACTTTTTCCAAGAATCGCGACAGGTTGATCGAATCGGACATTGCCGTCTCTTTTCTGAAATCCGTTCTCGCAAAAGCGGAAGAACAGGGGCTCCTCTCAAGGGAGCATTTCTCGGTGGATGGGACTCTTCTTGAAGCCTGGGCTTCTCTCAAGAGCTTCCGTCCAAAGGATGGGCCTCCCGACAAGTCGGGCACTCCCGCCTCGGGAGAGGGGCGCAACCCGGAAGTAGATTTTCATGGGGAGAAAAGGAAAAATGAGACTCATGCCTCAACGACCGATCCGGAATCGCTTCTTGCGAGGAAGGGGAAGGGCAAAGAGGCGAAGCTTTCCTATACCGGTCACGCCCTCATGGAGAATCGAAACGGTCTTGTGGTCAACGCCGTCGTGACCCGGGCCACGGGAACCTGCGAAAGAGAAGCGGCCGTGGAGCTGCTGTGGGGAATCGAGGGTCAACACCGAATCACGGTCGGGGCCGACAAGGCCTACGATACCAAGGGGTTTGTCAAGGATTGCCGCGGGATGAGGATCACACCGCATGTTGCCCAAAAGAGGAAGGATTCCGCTATTGATCAACGGACCACCCGCCATGAAGGTTACAGCGTGAGTCAGCGGAAGCGCAAAAGGATCGAGGAGATCTTCGGTTGGCTCAAGACCGTCGCCTGCTTGCGGAAGTTACGCCACCGAGGGGTGCGAAAAGTGAACTGGATCTTCACGTTCGCTGCAGCGGCCTACAATCTGGTTCGGATGAGGAACCTTGCGGTGGTGTAGGGCAAAAGAGACGATTTTAGCCGCGGAGGGCAAAAATCACCTTCCTGCGGCACTCTATGAGGCATAAAATAGAGAATGCTTCTCCGATTCAGCTCTCAATTTGTCAAAGAACGAGTTCTCAAAAAAATCCACCCGGGAAAGAGGGGTTGAGCTCACCCCGCTAATTCAACATCCTGTTAGGCATGGAAAGCTGGTATATTCAAGGGGTATTTCCGACCAAGAAAAACCACTCGAAACATACAGGAGCTTTCCATGCGAGAGAAGGATATCAAACGCGAAGTTCTGAAACAACTGAAGAAGGAATTCCCAAAATGGCGCCGGCTGCCTCGAAAGGAGAAACAGCGGATTGCCGGGGAAGTCTTGGAGAGCGTAGTCGCCAAGAATACCGGGAACGAGCCGACAGCGGATATTCCCATTCATGAACTGACGAACACACCGGTGCCGATGCCCGGAATCATCAAGTTGGCGGAGATGGAGCAGTTCGTCGAGCAGACGACCCGCAGTCTCTTGAGCTTTCCCGTGAAACGGTGGCCGAGCCGCTATGAAGACCCGGAGCTCG
>MWEM01000154.1 GCA_002071085.1 Thermotogota bacterium ADurb.Bin062
ATAAACGATAGTATAAACGATAGTATAAACGATAGTATAAACGATAGTATAAACGTTAGCTTATATAAGAATAGAACAGAAGAGATAAGAACAGAACAGACTTTTTCTTCTAATTCTTTAGATGAGAAAGATTCTAAAGAATTAGAAGAAAATATAACGTGCATCGAGCCGAAAAAACGCTCTTCTCCAAAACCGAAATCAAACCCGACGCCTTATCAGGATATCTACGAAATGTTCTTATCTATCTGCTCATCACTTCCCAAAATCCAGGAACCAAAAGATTGGGCAAAATCGCGGCGTGATTGTATTGCATCTCGCTGGAAGGAACATCCCGACATCGGGTTCTTTCACGACTTGTTTTATAAGGTTCAGGATTCCGATTTTCTTTCCGGGCGAGCAAACACGTTCAAAGCAGGCTTCGACTGGATATTTAAGCCCGCCAATCTTCAAAAAATCTTAGAAGGCAACTACGATAACCGCAATGCTAACGAACAAAGATTCGCAGGGCTCAAAGCGTTTTGGGAAGAAGCGCAAGCCGAGGAGGCGATAAAGAATGGCGTTAAGTAAGCAAGTGTTCACCGAGGCAATGATGCTGCTCGGAACCGTTTACGAAAAGCTCCGCGGCATTACGAGCAACAAAGAAGTGCTCAAAGCGTGGTACTCCGTGCTGAACGATATGACGGATGATGAACTCAAAGCCGCGGTGGATGATTATGTAAGAACGAGCAAATACGCCCCCGTACCCGCCGACCTGTGGGAACGCGTGAACGCGATGCGCGAACAGCAACACCCGGAGCTCAGCGCAGAGGAAGCGTGGGGTATCGTGTACCGCGATATCTCGCGATATGGTTACTACTCCGAGCCAACATACGATGATTGGAAGCTGGAAGCGGCGAAGAACTCCATCGGCTGGGGAACGCTATGCGACCTCACGGAGAACACGCTGATGCCGACCCGCGCGCACTTTATGCGGATATACGGCAGCTTCGCGCAACGGGAGAAGGCGGCAACTCAAACCAACAACCCGATGGCGATAGCGTTCGTGAACAACCTCGCGCGAGAGATCGCCGGGAAGGCCACAGCGCCGATAAAGGAGCTGGGAAAGGGATGATCATCGAAATCCCCGATCTCCCACCGAGCGTGAACCATTACTTCAAGCGCTCGCAAAACGGGCGGCTCTACCTCGATGCCGAAGCGCGCGCGTTTGTCGAGCTCGCTAAAATATGCGCCAAACAAGCGGCGAAGCGGGCGCGTTGGAAGATACTGCCGGCCGGGAACTTCTTCTATCTCGTAATTGGGTTCGAATTCAAAAACAAACGTTTTGCGGATCCAAATAATATGCTGAAGATTTTAATCGACGCCCTGGAAGGCATCGTGTTTGAAAACGACAAATGGTGCTGCCCGATGGTCGTGAGCGCGGCCATCACGGGCAGAAAGCATACAAAGCTCAATGTTATAACGGAATTCGGAGGGAGGAAAATCAATGAATAAAATCATCGTGAGCGGTTATCTCGGGCGAGACCCGGAAGTGAAGTATCTCCCAAGCGGGGACCCCGTCGCGAACTTCTCGCTCGGTGTAAGCCGCCCAAAAACCAAGAATAACGATAACCCCGGAACCGATTGGCTCCGTGTGGTCGCGTTCGGGAAGGTATGCGACACGATCAGCAACTACTTCGTCAAAGGAACC
>MWEM01000155.1 GCA_002071085.1 Thermotogota bacterium ADurb.Bin062
ATAAACGATAGTATAAACGATAGTATAAACGATAGTATAAACGATAGTATAAACGTTAGCTTATATAAGAATAGACCAGAGAAGACCAGAGAAGAGAAGACTTTAGCTTCTCCTCTTTTAGATGAGAAAGATTCTAAAAGAGGAGAAGCACACATGAGCGCCGAACCCGAAAAAGAATCTTTGCCGGCAAAACCGAATCGCCCGCCTACTCCCTATCAAGACATCTACGAGATGTTCATCTCTATCTGCTCAACCCTTCCTCAAATCCAAGAGCCAACCAAATGGGCAAAATCGCGGCGCGATTGTGTGGGAGCCCGCTGGCGTGAACATCCGGATGTCGGTTTTTTTTACGATCTATTCCATCGCGTGAATAATTCTGATTTTTTATCTGGTCGCGCAAAATCGTTCAAAGCCGGATTCGATTGGATATTCAAGCCTGCGAACCTCCAAAAGATACTCGAAGGGAACTATGACAACCGAGATAACAGCGCACAGAAGTTTGCGGGGCTAAAGGCATTCTGGGAGGAAGCGCAGGCGGAGGAGGCGATGAAAGATGCCGCTAAGTAAGAAGGCATTCGGCGAAGCGATGGCGATACTCGGCACGTATTACGACAAAATCGATGCAACGCTCGGAGATACAATCAAGACCAAAGCGTGGTATTCGGCGCTCCAAGATATGGAGGATGACGAGCTCAGAGCGGCCGTGAATGATTACGTCAAGACCGGGAAGTTCGCGCCAATGCCTGCTGACCTTTGGGATCGGGTGAGAACAATGCGCGAGGCGCAACACCCGGAACTCACCGCCGAAGAGGCGTGGGGTATCGTGTACCGCGATATCTCGCGATATGGTTACTACTCCGAGCCAACATACGACGACTGGAAGCTCGAAGCGGCTAAGAATTCCATCGGTTGGGAGACGTTGTGTGATCTCAAAGAGAACACGCTGATGGCGACGCGAGCACATTTTTTGAGGATATACGGCAGCTTTACGCAACGAGAGAAGATCGCGGCCGCGTCCGACAATCCAATGGCTAAGGCGTTCGTGAATAACCTCGTGACACAACTCACCGGCAAGAAAGCGCTAAAAGAGTTGGAGGGCAACCATGATCATTGAAATCCCCGCTCTGCCGCCGTCCGTTAACCACTATTTCAAGCGCTCCCGCAACGGGCGGCTATACCTTGACGCGGAAGCGCGGGCGTTCGTTGAAATGGCGCAACTAATCGCCAAACAAGCCGCGAAGAAAGCGCGATACAAGATAATTCCGGCCGGGAAGTTCTTCTATCTCGTGATCGGATTTGAGTTCGCCAATCGCCGATTCGCGGATCCAAACAATATGCTAAAGATACTGATAGATGCGCTCCAGGGAATCCTATTTGAAAACGACAAATGGGCGCTTCCGATGGTCGCGAAAGCGGAAATCACCGGCAGGAAGCACACAACCGTGAACGTACTTGCGTACGGGAGGGAGATCAAATGAACAAGATAATCATCAGCGGCTACATCGGCCGCGATCCGGAAATTAAATATCTACCGAGTGGGGATCCCGTCGCGAACTTCTCGCTCGGTGTAAGCCGGCCAAAAACCAAGAACAATGATAACCCGGGAACCGATTGGCTCCGTGTGGTCGCGTTCGGGAAGGTATGCGACACGATCAGCAACTACTTCGTCAAAGGAACC
>MWEM01000156.1 GCA_002071085.1 Thermotogota bacterium ADurb.Bin062
CACCCGTCCTCGACCCCCGCAAGTGGTAACTCTCCCCACAGCGCCTTGGGAACGCCCTTCTGGGAGCGTCTGGGAACGCCACACTTTAGTGCGGCATGTCTTAAAAAACTTGGGTTCACACAGAGGGCGCAGAGAGCACAGAGAGGACACAAAGATAAAATGCCTGGATTTAAAGCAAAAGATCTAGCTCGCACAGAGGGCGCAGAGAACACAGAGAGAACACAAAGATAAAATGCCTGGATTAAAAACATAAGATCGAGTTCGCACAGTGGGCACAAGGGGCACGGAGAGGACACAGAGGAAAAATGTCTAAATTAAAAACACAAGATCGAGTTTGCATAGAGAGTACAGAGGGCGCGGAGGAAAGAAGGGGTAGATTCAAACGAAAACCTGTTTGGCATAGAACGAACGGAGAGAAAAGGCTTCTAAAGATTCATTGTTTATTTCTCTAAGCTAAACTTTTCTCTTCTTTCTTCGTGTTTTCTCTGTGTTCTCCGTGTTCTCTGTGCGAAACTTTCTTTTCTCTTCAAAAAGACATGCCAACTTGAAAGTTGGCGTTCCCAAGAAGCTTCCTCCGTGCCCTCTGCGCTCTCTGTGCGAAACCCGGTTTATTTTAGACACACCAACTCAAAAGGTGACGTTCCCAGAAAAACAGTCGCAAATACCAAAGAACACACGAGACGAGAACTACGTCCGAAAAAGTGGTATGATTAACTCAAACAGTCACTATGGAGGTTTCCCCAATGGAGAAAAAGTACCTGAAC
The DNA here is from genome assembly GCA_002071085.1 of Thermotogota bacterium ADurb.Bin062. Taxonomy (GTDB): domain Bacteria; phylum Thermotogota; class Thermotogae; order MWEM01; family MWEM01; genus MWEM01. The sequence continues at coordinate 765 of MWEM01000156.1, forward strand.
CCACTGCTCGACTATACCTTCAAGAAGATTTTCGGAAATGAAAAGCACAAAGAGATCCTGATCCATTTCTTAAACTCTTTGGGGATTGAAAGCCAAGGGCATAAGATCGTCGACCTACGCATACTCGACCATACGAACGAAAAACGGTTCAAGCTGGACAAGTATTCGGTAATGGACATCAAGGCGACGTTAAACAACGGGGAACTCGTCAACATCGAGGTACAGATACTCCCGTACGAACATATGCTCCAGAGGACGATATACTATTTGACAAAAATGTATTCGGACCAGCTGACGCAAGGTGACGATTACGGCAAGTTATGCAACACGATCACAGTGAATGTTTTGGGGTACAATCAATTCGAGCACGACAGGATCCACTCTGTCTATCATATACGGGACGCAGAAACGTGTGAAAAGCTGGGAGACTTTCTGGAGATACACTTTATAGAGACGCGAAAGATTGAGAAGAGCCCCCAAGAATTAGGAGAAGACCTCAAGGGTTGGCTATTGTTCTTGAGTAACCCTGAAAATCAAAGGATAAAGGAGCTCGGGAAGGAGGTAGGAGAAGTGGGACAAGCGATCAACCTGTTAGAAGAACTGAGTCGGAGTCGAGAAGAACGAGCGATAGCGGAAGAGCGTGAGAAAGCGATTCGCGATGAACGTTCCTTTCGGAAAGCGGAATTGGAAAAAGGATTAAAGTTAGGCCGAGAGGAAGGCCGAGAGGAAGGCCGAGAGGAAGGGCTAAAAGAAGGCCGAGAAGCAGAGAAATACCAAATCGCTAAAAAGCTCATACACAAGGGGATGGATTTGCCAGAGGTCTCAGAGATCACCGGGCTATCTCTCAAGGACTTAATGAATATCGATAACCTCACGTAAGTCAAGGATAAG
>MWEM01000157.1 GCA_002071085.1 Thermotogota bacterium ADurb.Bin062
TCCCGACGAAGAGGTCAGTGTTCCCGATTCGCTCCGGCAAGGCGTAGGTTATCGTTTCCGGCATCTCGAACATCGATTTCACCCGCTTTTTCCCGTTTGGTAAGATTATAACATAGCGCATTGCCGGGACGTTTAGGAACACCTGGGAACGCCACACTTCAGTGTGGCATGTCTTAAATAATTGTTCGCCCAGAGGGCACGGAGAACACAGAGAGAACACATAGAAAAATGCCTGGATTGAAAATAATAAACTCAGTTCGCGCGGAGCACACAAGAGCCAAAAACAAAAAACCTATTTCGCACAGAGGGCACAAAGGGCACAGAGGGTACAGAGAGAACAGGCATCGCGGCGTAAGCGCTTCTTCTTTTCGCGACGGCGCGATACGCTTTTGTACAGGGGGATCGCGGGGTCCCTTAGGTTACCCCGCGATGAAACACAAAATTGGCGTTCCCAGCCAACGTACCAGACTGAAGTCCGGCAGTTGCTTTTTGCTCCTTGGGAACGCCACACTTCAGTGTGGCATGAGCTGTGTCTTTTTTCATTTCAAAAACCGGAGAACATGCCAACTTAAAAGTTGGCGTTCCCAGCATTTCCAAAGGCATCGCGGCGTTAGCGTTTCTTCTTTTCGCGACGGCGCGATACGCTTTTGTACAGGGGGATCGCGGGGTCCCTTAGGTTACCCCGCGATGAACCACAAAGTTGGCGTTCCCAGCATTTCCAGAAAATATGCCGAACTGAAGTTCGGAGTTCTCAGCGTTTTCAAAGGTATCGCGTCGTCGCAAAAAGGAAAAAGGCGAATCCGCTACTTTTTCTATTTTTGTTTCTCCTTGATATTATTCTCACACGCCCACGTTCAGGCCGGGCTGTATCGTGTATAATACCCGTGAAATGATTTCCCGTAGGGAGGCCAATAATGGAGAAATTTTATAATCCCCACGATAGGTTTTTCAAAGAAGTACTAGGGAATGTCGCGAATACCCAAGCGTTCTTAGAGACCTATCTCCCCCCTGATGTCTTACAGACGATCGATGTCGGCGCGATACAGGCGGAAAAGGACAGCTTCATAGAACAAGACCTGAAAGAGTTCTACGCGGATTTGTTGTTTCGGACGAATATTCGAAACCGAGAAGCCTACGTCTACATTCTATTGGAACACAAGAGCTATAGCGACTATAACGTAGGTGTGCAGCTGCTCAGGTATATGTCTGCGATATGGGACAAAGAAATAAAGAAACAAAAGAACAGACGACTACCGCTGATCTTACCGATAGTACTGTACCAAGGGAAAGAGAAGTGGGGAGCTTCCACGCAGTTTGCGGACAGGATCGAAGGGGTCGAAACGATGGAAGGGTCTTTGCGAGAAAGCATCCCGCACTTCAAGTATTACCTATACGATTTTTCGTCAAATAGCGGAGAGGAGATCAAAGGGCCGGACGATCTACGCCTGTATCTGGAAACGATCAGGATGGCCTCGATCAAGGACCCCGAAAAGTTCAATGAAGCGTACGTAAGAATCACCACCGTCTTCGTCACGCGGGAAGAAACGGAAATAAGCGAACAGCTTTACGAGACTTTTATCCACTATATCTACTATTTGACCGTACGAGAGGATTTCTTGAGACTG
>MWEM01000158.1 GCA_002071085.1 Thermotogota bacterium ADurb.Bin062
CCTGAGAGAGGATAAACCTTTTGTCGCAATGGTCATAATGCTTGGAAGCAAACGGTATCAACTTCCCTCGGCGAGCGATCTGAGTGTCGTCGATGACCAGAATGTGGCGGTGTTGGCTTGTGCCTTCCCCCACCATCTGTCTTCTGAAGAGCGAGAACAAGAGATTTTTCATCGTTACCCAGAACTCCTCGTGAGATTGAAGAAAGCGGAACAGCGTGGTATGGGAAACGCCGTAGTGTTCATCAGCCGCGATAGCACTTATACTCGTATAGGAATTCGTGAGCAGGCCTTGGATAAGGATAAGAAAGTTCTTAAGAAAAAAGCCTTCGATGCTGTCGAAAAACGGTCCGACCTTTCTTGGACAACCTGTCTTATTAGTGGTACAATAGTCACGTCGGTACCCCTCCTTCTTATTATTTTGGTCACACTTAATAATTTGAGATGGGGTACCGATTTTCCTTATTCCGTATTCACTTTCTTTTCAAAGACCGATTTCATTCAGTTTTTCGCTTTTCTGGTTTTTGTAATGACCACGCACATGTTGAGTTAGTAGAAATAGAGCATCTTGAGCGATTATAGCTTTTTCGAACGCATAAATTGAGGGCGAGGGCACTCGCCCTTGTTTCCTATTTTAATGGTTATCGGGCGCACGTAGGAATGTTTTTGGTAAAAATTACTGGAATCACAATCGAAAAGTCACGCGCACAGGAGGTCTAACAGATGAAAAAAACGCTACTGTTACTCGTTTTCACTATCGTGGTCATTACGGGGTTCGCCTATCGGACGGCCTTTTTCTATCAAGATTTCTCCTCCTTCCCGATCGGGGCGGCCGTCGGAAAGGTGTTGCAGAACGACGACGACGGGACCCACGGGAGCAATGATGCGTGTGGGATGGGCAGCCTGAAGGACTACACTGACCGCCGGTTTCACATCGAGTACCGGAAACCGCCCACTATCGTTGAGTGGCAGTTTGGCAAAGCGCTGAAGGCGGACACCGCCAAAACGGGCCCCGTTTCTTTCGAAGCGCGAGACATTCCGGTGACCGAAGACCGCGACTTCGAGCTGGAACTCCGCTTCTTCATCGATTGGGAATACCAAGTCGATCCCCATTGGACGCTATTCCGAAACTACGACCCAACGAGCCCCAAACGGGATTTCGATAGGCTGTCGGTCACCTACGAAAAAGGTATCCTCACCCTCTCCGCCGCACACCCGGGACAAACCGACTTTGAAGTCCTGTACACCCAGAAGATCAACCTCTCCAACGCATGGCACACCTTCTTGGCGAAAAAATCCGAAAATCAGTTTAGGCTGATCTTAGACAACGGCGAGCTCTACACCTACGAATACTCCAGAACCCCCGCCTGGCCCGTCGCCCGCGTCGAACTCTATAACGGGTCTTTCAACTTCGCGCGCATCGCCCTGTTCAACGGAAGATAAAGCCCCGGAAACGCCGTGGGAACGCCAACTTTGTGGTTCATCGCGGGGTAACCAGCGGGCTGACTTCGGAAACCCACGAAGCCTCGCGATCCGCTCCGTGTCTTTCTAAAAACCAAAAGAAGTTTCGCACAGAGAACACGGAGTACACAGAGAGAACACAGAGAAATGCCCTGGGAACGCCGAA
>MWEM01000159.1 GCA_002071085.1 Thermotogota bacterium ADurb.Bin062
ATCGTGAGGTTTCTTCATCAGTCCCACGTTGTCGTCCCCTTCTTTCGCGTTTCTTTTATTCTATCACAATCGAGGGTTTTGGTGTGAGAAAGACAAAAGGGGCATCGCGGCGTAAGCGCTTCTTTTTTTCGCGACGGCGCGATACGCTTTTGTTTATGCCTTGAAAAACAGGGTTCGCACGAGGGCACGGAGATCACAGAGGAAAAATCGGGAAGGGACAGCGTTCTCCCGGAAAAAGAAAAGACATGCCTGACTAAAGTCCAGCGTTCCCAGGCGTTCCCAAGCGGTCCAAGGTAGGGATCGCGAGACTTCGTGGGCTGGGAACGCCAACTTTTAAGTTGACATGCCTTAAAAACAGGGTTCGTACAGAGGGCACAGAAAACGCGGAGAAAACAAGCAACGCAGTGTAAAGAGAGCAAAAGGGGGATCGCGGGGTCCCGTTGGTTACCCCGCGATAACCCCGTAAGGGCATCGCGGCGTAAGCGCCCCTTTTTTTCGCGACGGCGCGATACGGTTTTAAAGCAAGAACATGCCGGACTAAAGTCCGGCGTTCCCAGGCGTTCCCAAGCGGTCCAAGGTAGGGATCGCGAGACTTCGTGGGCTGGGAACGCCAACTTTTAAGTTGGCATATTCTAAAAACCAAATAGGGTTCGCACAGAGGGCACAGAAAACGCGGAGGAAAAATCGAGAAGGGACAGCGTTCTCTCGGAAAAAGAAAAGACAAGCCGGACTAAAGTCCAGCGTTCCCAGGCGTTCCCAAGCGGTCCAAGGTAGGGATCGCGAGACTTCATGGGCTTTCGAAGTCAGCCCGCTGGTTACCCCGCGATAACCCCGTAAGGGCATCGCGGCGTAAGCGCCCCTTTTTTTCGCGACGGCGCGATACGGTTTTAAAGCAAGAACATGCCGGACTAAAGTCCGGCGTTCCCAGGCGCTCACAGGGCTTCGTCAGGATCGCGGGGTCCCTTCGGTTACCCCGCGATGACCCCGCACGGGCATCGCGGCGTAAGCGCTCAAGAGTCATCGCAAATTTCCAGAAAAAAACCATGCCGGACTAAAGTCCGGCGTTCCCAGGCGCGATAACCCCGCTTGGGCATCGCGGTGTAAAGAGAACAAAAGGGGGATCGCGGGGTCCCTTCGGTTACCCCGCGATAACCTCACGAAGTCTGGCGTTCCCAGGCGGTCGCTCAGGTTTGCAAGTAACGGTCCAGGTCCTCTTGTTTTTGCATATCAAGCAATTCCAACGCGAGTAAGTCTAACCTTGCCACGTCTAACTGCTTCAGTTTTTCAAGGTAGATCGACGGGAGGTTTGGGAATTTTTTTATCATCTGTTTCCAGAGCATTTCGTTTTTTCCTTTTTCAACGCCACTCGCCAAGCCTTCTGCTAAACCTTCTTTCAAACCGGATTCTCGGCCCTTCTGCATTCCTTTATCGATGAGTCTCTCCGCAAGCGTCATGATCTGTTCACCCCTTTCTTCTGAGATCTTGCTCGCGATTCCGACGAGCTCTTCTAACTCTACCTCTGGTTTCGAGCTTAGGAGATACTTTATTCCCAGTTCGATCAAGTATTCTATGTCCCTTCTACCTGACGCCTCTTTCAGCGCTTGCATCGC
>MWEM01000160.1 GCA_002071085.1 Thermotogota bacterium ADurb.Bin062
CAGGTAGTATTTAGCCTTGGGAGGTGGGCCTCCCTGCTTCCCACAAGGTTTCTCGTGTCTCGTGGTACTCTGGATTCCGGCTCACATCTTTGCCTTTTCGCCTACAGGATTTTTACCTTCTGTGATGGATCTTTCCAGATCTCTTCGGCTAAAGCTCCGATATTAATCGCCGGTCCTCAACCCCGATTGAGAGGTGAGAAGTGGGATGTGGGATGTGGGAACTCGAAGGAATTTGCATAGCAAATTCCAACAAAAATCTCACCTCTCATCTCTCACCTCTCAACCGGTTTGGGCTCTTTCCCTTTCGCTCGCCGCTACTTAGGAAATCGATGTTTCTTTCTTCTCCTCGGGGTACTTAGATGTTTCAGTTCCCCCGGTCTCCCTTCATAACACTATTTATTCATGTTATGATACCAGATCTTTACTTCTGGTGGGTTTCCCCATTCGGAAATCTGTGGGTCAAGGCCTATTTGCGGCTCACCACAGCTTATCGCAGCTTATCACGTCCTTCTTCGGCTCCTGGTGCCAAGGCATCCACCATATGCTCTTTCTAGCTTGATCTTTAAGCTTCAGGTTCGGGGTTTCGGGGTTCGTGGTTCGGGGTCTTAAGCCGGGCATCATTGCCCTGCTCAATCCTCGTACCTCGCAGCCTCGCGACCTCGTAACCTGTTTTAGTGAATTCTCAGCTACAATTGTAAAGCATTTCTGCTGTTACCATTGCGTTTGTTTGTACGGTATTGTGCAGTTTTCAAGGTACAGTCTCGGATTGCCATAAGCTTCGCATTTCGTCGTCAGACTTCGCCTTCATGTGCTCACGTATGTTTGTATACGCGACCCTCACTCAGTCTCGTCTTCCTTGAACTGCTCGCTTCTTGCAATCCTCGGTTTGTGAAGAATCATTCAATTCGTGTGAATTCTTGATCCTTCAAAACTAGACAGTGTAAAATGTAACCTGATTCTTCTTTGTTAGATTTTTCGGATTGTGATAGCCGTCGCATTTCATCGTCAGACTTCGCCCTCATGTGCTCACGTATATCTCTATACGCGACCCGCACTCAGTCTCGTCTTCCTTGAACTGCTTGGCTCTGACAATCCTTGGTTTTTGTTTTGCTATCCTCTATTGAGGATATCGACCATAGGATACGTAACTTTTTAAGGTTTCGGGGTTCCGGGGTTTCGCGGTTTCGGGGCCTTAAGCCTGGCTTCGCAGCCCTTCTTAATCCTCGTAACCTCGCGACCTCGCGACCTCGTAACCAGTTACAGTTCTCCTTAGAAAGGAGGTGATCCAGCCGCACCTTCCGATACGGCTACCTTGTTACGACTTCACCCCAGTCGCTGGCTTCACCTTCGACGGCTCTCTCCCATGCGTCCACTTCGTGGTCGCCGATGTGGGATGTGGGAGGTGGGACGTGAGAGCTTTTGTTGAAACTCCTCCGGAGTTTCTTCTTCTGTTTCCCAATTCTCACTTCTCATTTCTCACTTCTGCGCTCACCAAGTGAGCGCACGGGTTAAGTCACCGGCTTCGGGTGCTTCCAACTCCCATGGTGTGACGGGCGGTGTGTACAAGGCCCGGGAACGTAT
>MWEM01000161.1 GCA_002071085.1 Thermotogota bacterium ADurb.Bin062
CCGGATGGCTTCGTCATTTTCCGTAATCCCGATTTCCCCGATAACAGCTCGCGACCAACCTCTTCTAATCCTTTGTACCCCACTTTTGCGCTTTCTAGAAGATTCAAGTCCATCACGAACTTCGCTTCGGGATGCGCGATGATGAGTCCTGTCCCATCTGTTAAGAAGGTATAGCCCTCCTTACCCAACCGAATCGAGGAGACCTTCTCGCTTAGCGCCTTCAGGGTAACCGTCGCGCCGACTGCTCCTATTACCTTTCCTTTAGGATCTTTCGCTTGAACAACAACGGTAAAGACTGGGTTGTTCGATTGTTTACTGACTACTGCGTTGCTCACGGCATATGGTTTCCCTTTATGGATCACTTCTCGAAAGTAGTCCCTATCATTGAGATCATAGATTTCTCCTCCGTCTGTCATCGCTTTTCCAGAGGGGTCGACGAAAAACACAAGTTCAAATAGCCCGCCCGCTTCCTTTTTCAGCGAAACGAGTAAAGGAGTGTAGCGTCCTCGATCAATAGACTGAATCTCCTCGGTCAAACCGAGCGTGTGCATAGTGCTCTTAAGGCCTTCAAGCCACTCCTCAACGATCCGGACGGTCGCATTCAACGTCTCTTCCGCAGAACTCTGCGCAAGTGCGAAGGTCACATTTCTCGCAATCGAGCCAATGATAATTGCGGCAACGACAAGCAGGACGACCGATACAGGTATGAACAACAACAGCAGTTTTGTTTTGACACTTCTGATCTTCATTTCGCGCCCTCCCCTTTTTGAATGGACTTCGTAATTTCTGATATTTGGAATAATCTTTTTATCGCTTATTGTTTTCGATCATTTTACCTATTGCTACATTGTTATGATAGCCTATCGTTGTTAAACAGTTTCCATGTTCTCCTAGTATATCATATATCGGTTCTATATCAAAGAATATTGATAGATTTTTCGCTTCTAGAGTTTGTTCGTTGTCAATAAGCTTGTTCGGATAAATCATTACTCCAGCCTAGATCGTCGTTTCTTTTCATCCATCGAAGTCGGGCAACTTACTCAAATAGCGCCTTCATTTCGATGGATCGTGTCGCGATTCGATGAGATCATAAAGGCTTTTCGTATACCTCTTACCCTCTACCGTTCAGCGTTATCGACTCCGATACTTGGTCTGCTCCAGCAGAACTCGGCCATTCTTAGTAAAATCGCAGATGCCACAGGATGAAGATTCGATGAGGATAAATCAGGAAATTGAAAGAGTATTAGAAATAGTTGAAGATACAGCTCAAAAATAACAACTAGCGAGAGCGACACTTCGAGGGGATGTTCATCGAAAGACGCAAGAGAGCGAATACTCCGAAAGTCGCGGGCAGAAGCACGAAGGATCCCGCTATCGCGTCCTATCGAGAGATTGCAAAACCTGAGTTGAAGAGTTTCGTTTAAAAAGCCGGACGGTAAGGATTGAAGTGAAATTTCCTGATAAAAAGCGGCGGCCAAGTGCCAGGAGAAGAGTGCAAACCTTGTGGGACTATCATTGTAATAAACTAAGGAAATGTTTTGGGTTGGCGAAAAAGCAAAAGCGATAT
>MWEM01000162.1 GCA_002071085.1 Thermotogota bacterium ADurb.Bin062
CTTCCCCCAGATAAGCCGCTTCGACGAAATCGGGAAAGATGATTCCTGGTCCCCGAACGCCTTCGAAGCCGCCGGGAAGGAATGACAATGACAACGATTATCAACGTCGCAAACCAAAAGGGCGGGGTCGGGAAGACGACGACCGCCGTCACCCTGGGTCATGGCTTATCCCTGGCCGGCCGGCGGGTCTTGATTGTCGACCTTGACCCACAAGGTCACGTCGCCTTCGCTCTGGGAATGAAAAAGACGAACGGACTATATCGACTTCTTGTCGAATCCGAACCGCTTCACAAGGTCGCCGAAGAAGCCCGCCCGAACCTGGATATTATCGCATGTGACAAGACCGGGGAAGCCGTCGGCCGGCATGTTACGACCCAGAATTATCGGGAAAAGATTGTCAAGAAAGCCTTGAAAGGGGCGACTTACGACGTGATTATTCTGGATACCCCGCCCAGTCTTGGGGTCCTTCACGTCGCCGCCCTGGTCGCTTCCCATTGGATATTGATTCCAACGAAACTTGACGCTATGGCCGTCGACGGGGTGAATGAAATTCTTCGGTCAATGGCCGAAGTCGAGCAAGGCGAAGACGACCCCCATAAATTCGAAGGGTATTCAATCCTTCCGACCTTCTTCGACCGCACAACGAAAGAAACGACAATCCAACTTCGGGAACTGGTCAACGCCTTCGGGAAGATTGTCTGGCCGCCGATTCCCCAAGACACGAAAGCAAGGGAAGCCGCCGCTTATGGGAAGACGCTATGGGAATATTCCCCCGATTCCCCGTCGATTGTCGGGTATCAATTCAACGGCAAGCGGGCGGGGGGATACCTTGACCTTCTTGAAAGAATCAAAGAGGTGATACGATGACCGAAGCGAAAAGACAAACAGTCATTGACCCCGCCGTCCGGGATATCATGGCCAGACAAGAAGACAAGGTCGGCGGGTCGAAATCGGACCGGGCGAAGAAGGCGAAGGAAAGAAAGAAGGCGGCAAGCCGGCTTCCTGGTCGGGTGAATCTTGACCTTCCCCTGGAATTGAAGAAGCGGGTCTTCGACCTTGCCGAATCCGAAAGGATTCCCGCTTCCCAGATAGTCGCCTTATTACTGGCCGACGGTCTTCGCCGGCTTGATTCGGGGGACCTGAATATCAAGGAATATCGCCGGCCGTCAACGTCGCCCCGCTATTTGTACACGCTTGATTTATCAAGTCTTGAAAATTCTGAATAATTCGCTTCAAGGGGCGTCCCTGGATAAAATAAGGGGCGTCCCTGGATAATTTACCGTAAAACAGATAGGGACGTCCCTGAAATCGGGATAGGGACGTCCCTTGACCTTCCAGAACGGCTTATAAGCCCCGTATTTCACCTTCAAGGGTATTCAGATACACCGGCGAAAATGTCGTTAAAATGTCGTGTTTTTCGGCAATATAAACAGGAAAAATTTAAGCGAATTAAGGCGGTGAAAATTCAATAAATTAGTCAATTAAGGCAGTCAATATTCCCTGCACCCGTTGGAAAAAGTGTTTATTTTAGTGAATTAAGGCGGTGTTTATTTCAACCCACGCCCC
>MWEM01000163.1 GCA_002071085.1 Thermotogota bacterium ADurb.Bin062
GGCCAGCGCTCGACGTACATCGTGTTCGTCACGGCGAAGTCCTGGATATGGAGCGTCCCGACGGCGGCGTCCTTAATCTTCGCAGAGCTGATCGCCGCATCCTGGATGAAGGCGTCTTTGATAACCACCTGTGTCCTGCCGTTCACCGTACCGAGCATAAAAGGAGGGGTTCCGTTCGGGTTGTCGGGAGTCTGAATGATGAACGAATCGACTTTGAACACCATCGCCGTTTGACCTGCTCCGCCCAACAGTTCAAGGCCCGTTACTCTCCCGTTCACGTCGAGCCGCACGCCCCACCTGGCCTTTATTCCATTCACAGACTGCATGATCTGCTGTACGCTTGCAGTGTTTCCGTCGACCTTCGTTTGCAGCGTCGTGACGTTGGAGGCGAGCGCGCTGTCCGCGTTCGCCCGCGCTGTTGCTTCCGTTCTCACAGCGGCGTACACCGTCCCCGGCGCGGGACTTGAGGGATTACCTATGCTCGCAACAACATTGTTGATGCTCGTTGCCAGTGCTCCGTCCGCGTTCGCCCTAGCCGTCTGCTCGTTCTTAATCGCGGCGTGCACCGTCCCCGGAGCCGGGTTGAACGGATCGCCGATAGTCGCGGAAAGCACATTTATATTCTGTGCTAACGCTTCGTCCTTTGTAGCCCTAACTGTTCGTTCCGCCACAATCGCAGCATAGACCGTATTCGGACCAGGGTTCACAGGATCGCCAATAACAGCTGAAAGCGTATTAATCTCACTGGCCAATGCTTCGTCTTTTGTCGCTCTCGCTGTGCGTTCCGTTTTAATCGCCGCATACACTGTATTCGGTCCAGGATTCGCTGGATCGCCGATGACCGCTGAAAGCGTATTGATTTCGCTTGCCAATGCTTCGTCTTTTGTCGCTCTTGCTGTGCGTTCGATATTGATAGCAGCGTATACCGTGTCTTCTCCCGGATTCGCTGGATCGCCGATCATAGCGGAGATGTTAAGCACTTGCGACGCCAACGCCTCGTCTTCCGTCTGTCTGGCAATCCGCTCCTCGCGAATAGAAGCGATAGAATGCTGAACATCGGTAAGCTCGGAAAGGGAAGCAAGGATTGCCATTTCATCAGATAGGTTTTGCAGGTTCCCTTTCGCGCTATCCGCGAGCCTCATTTCATAGTCGGAAAGAGCGTTAAAAATATCCGTCTCAGCAAGAGATTCTATGGGAGTATCAAGATCATCAAGAGCTTCCTGTATGTATGGGTTGCTTTGAAGAAGCGCGTTCCAAAAATCATCAGCGTTCTCCATATCCGAGTAACCATACACGCCCGCTTCTGCGTTCCATTCGCTGATGTTCCCGGAGAGGTCTACAGCTCGAATCCAGTAGTAGCGGCCTTGAAAGCTCCCGAGATAGCGCATGTACGAAGTGCCCTTTACATCGGCGATTTTTACTGCCGTGTCGCGGTCGTCTACAGCGTTTTCCCAGATTTCGATATGGGATAGGTCCGGCGCGGCCGGGTTTATCCATTCAAGGATTATCGACCCGAACCATCCCGTCGCAGTCAGCCCCGTCGGCGCGTCCGGGGCTTCCACGTC
>MWEM01000164.1 GCA_002071085.1 Thermotogota bacterium ADurb.Bin062
TACGAAGTCGACCGCAACCGGGTTCTTTACTACGCACTCGAGGATTCCGAACGGCGCCTGAATAACCGCATCGGAAAGCTGGGCGGAATAAAAGACGCGGAAAATTTTTTCTACTCTTGCACACTTGAACCGTTGACAGAGGGTTGTATCGATCAGATAGAGGAGAACCTCAGCGCCGGGTTCAAGCTCATAATCATCGACACTTATGCGCGGATCAAAACCGCGACGAAACGTGACGCCTACGCAGAGGAAACGCAAGCCCTCGCCGGGTTACAAAGGCTTGCCCTTGCTTATCAGGCCGCGGTTATTCTGGTTCATCATTCACGGAAAAACACCGAATCGACCGACCTATATGATCAGGTGTTGGGTTCGCAAGCCCTCACAGGCACGGCGGATTCGAGCATTATTTTGGAGCGAGACAGAAAGACACACAGGATCATTCTCAATCAGACTGGGCGCGACATCGAGGACAAAAGAATCGCGATAGATTTTGACGTCGACGACGAACGCGTATCGTTTGAATTCGCCGGGAACGCTGATGAGGTGCAACTCAGCGAGACAGCAACCCTCATCGTCGATCACTTGAAAAAAACAGAGCTACACTTAACGCCGCCCGAAATAGCGCAAGCCTTGAATCTCAAAACTTCGACCGTCAAAGGCACTTGCTATCGGCTCTGGGAGCGGTTCGAGATACTGAAAGAAGAGAACAGACTTCGCTACTACTACGACAAGGCCAAGAAGTATAAGAATGAGTGAAAAATACTGTATCTTTTGTATCTCTGTATTTATTGTATCTCTTGTATCCGTTGTATCTCTTGTATCCGTTGTATCTCTTGTATCCGTTGTATCTCTTGTATCCGTTGTATCTCTTGTATCCGCGTATCTGTCAATTCGCGGATACATTCTCGCAAATGCTTTATACAAGCTGATTACAGCGGATAGATACAAAAATACGGATACAAAGGCCGGATACATCTCAAACGCGCTACTGGAGAGCATTTGCGGAAATAGATACAAAAGATACACGAGTGGATACAAAAACGGATACAAGCTGTATCCGCTGATACCGGCTCTGCTGGCTGATTACCGCAAAACGGATACAAGAGATACACGAGATACACGAAATACACAAAAAAAACGGCGGAGCGAATAAAATGATCCGAAAACCATCGCAAACGAGCAACGAGAGCGGGATACAAGAACATATCGGCGTGTACTGGCCGGACGGGGATAAATTCGTCGTAAAAATCCCGGCACGATACCGGCAATACACCGGCGCGTACCGGGTTCACGCTATCCACCGAGAGTGTGGGGAGATCGCTCATTACGTCTACCGGGTCGACGCAAAGCAGCTCAAGGAGCTTAACGCAATCATTGAACTGATAAAAAAAGTTGCGGTTTAGATATCACAAAAAGCAAGATCGAATCAACAAATTGGGCACCCTAAAAAGGAGGGAAAAAAATGAACTTAAAAGAAGCACAAGCGCAAACCGCCGCCTTGATCAGCAAAAGGGCGGAAGC
>MWEM01000165.1 GCA_002071085.1 Thermotogota bacterium ADurb.Bin062
AAGCAAGGGCAGGCAGGAGTAGAAAAGAAAGATATCCATAAACATGAAAGAGATTGCCACAGGAGAGAGGCGATCTTTTTCATGTTCTGCACGGCAGCGGTGAGGAAGGCCTGCTCGCGCATGTTGGCAAGGCCCAGCATGCGCGCGTAACGCAGGCCGTGGAGTTGTTTGGCGTCCGCGAAGGAGCGTTCGATCGTCTGCTTGCGCCAGGAGTAGAGATTCTTTCCGGCGGGCGTCTTCGTGAAGGCGTCCGCCTGCTCCAGATCGTCCTGCCATACATGCCGCGTCACCACCTTTCTCACCGATTTTTCCGCAAAACATTTCTCTCGTCCGGGGCAGTCTTTGCATGTTCGCGCATCGGAGCAGTAATGCCGGTAACCGTCGCGGTCGGTTGTCTTGTGTTCGAGCAGGCATCCCTCCGGGCATGTGTAGCAGTTCAGCTCGGGGTTATATCGGAAACGATGCTTGCTCAACGTATCGTGGGCGTGTGTGTGCCTGCGGTGCCCGAGAACAGGCTGAATGTTTCTGCTTCTGAGCTGGTGCGCGACGGGCGCGTTGTGGTATCCCGCGTCGAGGCCCATGAAAAGGGGAAGACTGCCCAGCCTGCTTTCGATTTCTTTCAATACATCGGGGATGGCGTCGCAGTCGTTGACGTTAGCCCCCGTGATATGCGTGTTGACGATGATATTGTGTTTGCTGTCCACCGTGCGGTGCTCGCTGTAATGGAAGCCGTCGGGCTTGCCCTCTTTGTGCAGCTGGCCGCTGTCGGGGTCGGTTCTGCTCTGTTGGATGATATGCGTTGAGGGCGGGCCGTCCTTGGGGTCGAACGGCTTTTTTCCCAACTCTTCGCGTTCCTTTTCTATCGCTTCGTCCAGTTCTTTTATATATGCCTTGGGCGTCCGCTCGACCTCCACGCTCACCTTTTTATGCTTGTTGGCCTTCGCTTTGACATGCGTGCTGTCGATATACAGGATCCTGCCGCCGACAAGCCCATTCTTTATCGCCTGACGCAGGATTTCGTTGAATATCTTTTCCGCGATGTCGTTATCCCGAAACCTTCTTCTGCGGTTGCTGCTGATCGTGGCGTGATCGGGTACTTTCTCGGTCAGTCCCAAACCGCAGAACCAGCGGTATGCCACGTTGTCGTTGACTTCCTCGCACAGCCGCACCTCGCTTTTGATCCCGTACAGATACCCTATGAACAGCATCCGGAACAGCACCTCGGGATCGACGGCGGGCCTGCCGTTGTCCGGGCAGTACAGCGGCTCGCACAGGTCGTAGATGAAGCTGAAATCGATCGCTTTGTCTATTTTCCGCAGAAGATGATCGGGCCTTACCAATATGTCGTAAGTAACAAGCTCGAACTGCGTTTGTTCGGTTTCTTTTCTTCTGAGCATTTCCTTATCCCCCGTTTTTCCTGCTTTATTATTCGACGTCCACCCCCGTTTCTCCTTTTGGCTTTTTCAGATTTCCCAAATAAATTTCAGCCCACCGGCAGCTTTGCCGA
>MWEM01000166.1 GCA_002071085.1 Thermotogota bacterium ADurb.Bin062
GCGAGCTAGATCTTTTGCTTTAAATCCAGGCATTCTTTCTCTGTGCCCTCTGTGCGAACCTTTTTTGGTTTTTGAAAAACATGCTGCGCGGAAGTGCGGCCCCACTAAGAGAAGAAGCGCTTACGCCTCGATGAACATATGGGGTTGCTTTTCTACATTCTATTATTATATAATATGATGTGCAGCAACGCGCCGTTTTTCCGGCTCCACAAAAATAAATCAACCCGGCGAGGGCTTGTAGAGCTCGGAAACGTAGTCTTGATAGAAAAGCCGACTCCTTCATTCTCTCGTCGGAAAGAAGGAGGATTTTCTATGCGAGGCAAACGACTTTCTGTGATTGCGCTTCTACTCATATCGCTTATCGTTATTTCAGGATGTTGTCTACGTGTGATCATCCGTCCGCCGGCTATCTCCCTGATCGCGCCGGAGGACGGAGCGACGGATCAACGGACGACCCTGGTTCTCACGTGGGAAGCGACGGAGGGAGTATCGAGAAACAAAAAAATCCCCCCCGAGATCGTAGAATACCGCTTCTATATCGCTCTCATAAACGAAGACTATGGCGATGGGGAACCCACAGAGGACAAACAAGTGGAGAAAGAGGGACTGGAATACGATGCAGCCTACAAGTGGAAGGTGGAAGCCATCCAGTCGGACAATCAGATTGGGAAGAGCGAAGAGTGGACCTTCACGACGGAAAAGAAGCAGTACGCGGCGCCACAGATCGAACTCACGAACCCCGCGAGCGGAGCGACGGACTTGGCGACGACGGTGACCTTGACGTGGGAGGCGACAGAGGGCAAGCAAACGAACGCGGGCGAACGCGAGGGAGTGAACATCACAGAGTATCGGGTCTACCATAAGAAAACCGGAGACCCGGATCCTACCGAACCCGCCACGACGACGGAGAAGTCCTATAACCTGACGAACCTGGAATACGCCGCCACATACACGTGGTACGTGGTCGCCCTACAATCGGACGGGCAACAAGCGACGAGTACCGAGTCGACCTTTACGACCCAGGCAGTTCAGTACGATATCCCGGAGATAGCGCTCAAAAGCCCTGGGAACCGCGTGGGGGGTCAGCCGACGACGGTGAACCTGACGTGGGAGGCGACACCGGGCAAGCAAACGAACGTGGGGGAGCGAGCGCCGACGATAGAGGGCTACCTCGTCTATTTTGGCGTATATGGCCAGAATTACGGGAATCCAGAGCCGGTTACCGCCACTCAGACGACGAAGCCGGGATTAGCCTATGGCACCACCTACAAGTGGCAGGTGGTGGCGCTGCAATCGGACGAGAAGCGAGCGACGAGTACCGAGTGGACCTTTACGACGCTGGCTCCAGTGTACGGGCCACCGACAATTACGCTTATAAGCCCTGAGAACGGAGCGACGAACCTGGCGACGCCGGTGAGGCTGGAATGGGAAGCGGCGCCGGGCGCTCAAACGAACGCGGGCGAACGCGCGGTGAGTTTATCGTACCAGGT
>MWEM01000167.1 GCA_002071085.1 Thermotogota bacterium ADurb.Bin062
CCTGCTGTCCAAGCTACGGGGTTCTGACTTTTTCCCCGGCAGGCTTGCTTTCTTCCTGCTGAACATTTCCGCCTTATCTGGACGTACTAAAGTGTGGCGTTCCCAAGTGCGAATCGCGAGACTTCGTGGGCTTCCGAAGTCAGCTCGCCGGTTACCCCGCGATGACCCTCTAAATTATGTTGCCTTATAACTTGACTCACATCACGGGGCGCTACGCTTGTGATTGTGATAAAATCGACCGGAGGTGATAGACGATGAAAGATGTGATCTATAAAGTATCCGAAGAGGTGGAGCGCGCTTTGTTGGACGATAAACCCGTCGTGGCGCTGGAGTCCACCGTGATCAGCCATGGGTTGCCCTATCCTGAAAATATACAAACCGCCCTCAAGATGGAAGAAATAGTCCGTAAGGAGGGCTCTATCCCCGCCACGATCGGGGTCGTCAACGGGGTCATCACCGTGGGCTTGAGCCAAAAAGAGATCGAATACCTCGCCGACACGAGCCATAGCATTCTGAAGGTTGGCATCGGAGAGCTGGATTACGCGATTGGAATGGAGCGTTCCGCGGCGACGACGGTCAGCGCTACCTCCTGGATCGCCCACTTTTTTAAGATTCCGATATTCGCCACGGGCGGCATCGGAGGCGTCCATCGAGGGGTCGAAAAGACCTGGGACGTTTCCCAAGATATGCAGGGGTTGGGAAGGATTCCGGTGATGGTGGTCTGCGCCGGCGCGAAATCCATTCTTGACCTCCCCAAGACCTTGGAGCTTCTGGAGTCTTACGGTGTTCTGACCGTAGGGTATCAAACGGACCACTTTCCCGCGTTCTATTCTCGAGAGTCGCCGATGCCGCTTGCTCACAGCGTTCAAACTCCAGGCGAGGCGGCTTGTGTGCTCTTGTCCAGACTGAAGACAGGCATTCCGGGCGGGATCGTCCTGTGCAACCCCATCCCGAAGGAGGAAGAGATCCCGTACGATGAGCTGGAATCCATCATCAACGAAGCCGTGGTCGAGGCGGAGCGACAAGGCGTCGAAAAGAAAGCGCTCACCCCATTTTTACTCTCCAACGTGTCTCAGAAAACCGCGGGTCGCAGTTTGAAGGCCAACAAGGCCCTTCTGTTTCACAATGGGGCGTTGGCGTCCAAGGTGGCTGTGGAGTTTAGCGCGTTGCGCCGAAGGAGCAAGAAGACGATTGGGTTTTGATCTGTGATTCCCGGAAAGTCTAACGAAGAGAAAGGGTTAGTAGGAAGACAGGAAGAGAACCACAAAGAAAGGGTATTGACATAGACCTCGTTATATATTATAATATATGACGAGGAGGGATACCTATGGGCATTGTTTACCAGAAGAACAAACAAACCGGAATCACATACGCGTATGAAAACGAAGCGTACTGGGACAAAGAGAAAAAGCAGTCGAGAGCGAGAAGAAAACTC
>MWEM01000168.1 GCA_002071085.1 Thermotogota bacterium ADurb.Bin062
GTCGCCCGCGGAGAAATACCGAGCCCGATCAACCCCCCAAGCGGCTGCCACTTCCACCCCCGGTGCCCCCTGGCGAAACCCGAATGCAAAGAAACCGAACCCCCCTACCGCGAACTCGCCCCCGGCCACCACATCCGCTGCCACTACCCCATGTAGCGGCCGCCTGGGACCGCCAGACTTTAGTCTGGCATGTTTTCCGGCTTTTGGGTTGCCTGGGACCGCCGAACTTGTCGGAGCGCCTTCAGGGCGCCGCCAGAGCGGCGGACTTTAGTCTGGCATGTTCTCCGGTTTTCGGGTTGCCTGGGAACGCCAACTTTCAAGTTGGCATGTTCTCCGGTCTTTGGGTCGCCTGGGAACGCCAACTTTCAAGTTGGCATGTTCTCCGGTTTTTGAAATGAAAAAAGACACGCCCCATGCCAGACTAAAGTCTGGCGTTCCCAAGGTGCAAAACCCTTTGCCGCACAAAATCCTGCGTGGCCGTCTGGGAATGCTGGGAACGCCTGGAAACGTCGAACTTCAGTTCGGCATGTCTTCTGGGAACGCCAGCTTTGCATCGCGGCATCGCGGCGTAAGCGCTTCTTCTTTTTGCGACGGCGCGATACCCTCGGGAACGCTGGGAACGCCAACTTTCAAGTTGGCATGTTCTCCGGTTTTTGAAATGAAAAAAGACACGCCCCATGCCAGACTAAAGTCTGGCGTTCCCAAGGTGCAAAACCCTTTGCCGCACAAAATCCTGCGTGGCCGTCTGGGAATGCTGGGAACGCCTGGAAACGTCGAACTTCAGTTCGGCATGTCTTCTGGGAACGCCAGCTTTGCATCGCGGCATCGCGGCGTAAGCGCTTCTTCTTTTTGCGACGGCGCGATACCCCGACATCATCACGGCATCGCAGGCATCGCGGCGTAAGCGCCCCTTCTTCTTGCGACGGCGCGATACCCCTGGGAACGTTGGGAACACTGGGAACGCCAGACTTTAGTCTGGCATGGTTTTTAAAAAATCAAAAGTACGGATCGCGGGATCCCGTTGGTTACCCCGCGATAACTTGCGCGGGCATCGCGGCGTAAGCGCCCCTTCTTTTCGCGACGGCGCGATGCCCCTGGGAACGTTGTGAACACTGGGAACGCCAAACTTTAGTTTGGCATGGTCTCAATTTTCCGCTGGAAGCGAACCCTAACGCGGCATCGCGGCGTAAGCGCTTCTTCTTTTTGCAACGGCGCGATACCCCGACATCATCACGGCGTAAGAAAAAAAAGTACGGATCGCGAGACTTCGTGGGCTTCCGAAGTCAGCCCGCTGGTTACCCCGCGATAACTTACGCGGGCATCGCGGCGTACGAAGAATAAAGAGCGGATCGCGGGGTCCCGTTGGTTACCCCGCGATGACCCAAGAAAACCCCGACACTTTTTTCCTCTGTGTTCTCTCTGTG
>MWEM01000169.1 GCA_002071085.1 Thermotogota bacterium ADurb.Bin062
TGCATTCGCTTCTTCACATAGGACAGGTATATTAATGCGATAAATTCCACAAATAGCTTCCCGTTCAAGGATAATTCCGAGGAAACCTGCATTCTTCCGAAGTTTAGCCGCTCTTTCAGGTTTCCGAATGCCTTCTCGACGATATCCTTGCTCCGGTAAAGGGACAGCGCGTCAAACGGGTCTTTTACCTCGTTCGAGAGTAAGGCAAAGTAGCCGTAGTTCTTCACAGCCTCTCGCATCGCCTCTTGTTTGGGTTCGACCTTACACCCCCGCTTGGGTGTCTGAGTCACCGAGAAGTAGGTGTCGTATTCTTTGCCGTACTCCTCCCGTCGTTTCCCAGCCAGAAGATCATTTTGTAGCCGGGTTAGATGTTCGTTCATTTCTATCTGGTCCTTTGCCGCCTTCTCCGGATTGTAGAATAAGAGTAGGTATGCCCGCCTCTTTCCTGTGAGCACGTCTCCCTCGTAGGGCCGGGGTTGTTCGTACTCCCATTCTATGGTCCGGCACAGCCCATACACACCGAATTGGCCCTGGAGATGGGTCCATAGTTTCAAGTTCTCTCGCTCTTCGTCCAGGACCTCCTTCACGTATGTCAAGTTCAACTTCGTCCCAACGATGAACTTTCGGTGATCCGCGAATAAGGCGTTGACGTTCTTCAGAGAGTAAAACCCTCGATCGAAGACGAGCTTGACCTTTTTGTACCCCAGCGCATCGAGTTCATCTAACAGTGTCCGAACCGTCGACACATCAGAGATATTCCCCGGGAGCTTCCGATAGTAGAAGGGTAAGCCCGAATCTTCCCCGAACAACAAGGCCAAGTTCAGCTGGGGGAGTCTGTCGTTCTCTTTGTTCCTTCCTTGCTTCACTTGTTTGAGCGCTTCCGAGTAACTGGAGATCGTTGTGGTGTCATAGGCCCAGTATTCCTTTTCTAACCTGCGCTTCCCTTGTTTCTGGAAGAACAGCGTCCTCCCACTTTCCTCTATCGATTGGAACAGTTCGCTGCTCCTTTGGGAGGGGAGATCTCCCCCGTACGGGTGGATATGGTATCTCTGCCAGTGTGAGAATCGACTGAGCGGGTTGTCCTCTTCCAATATCAGGAAGTAGGCGACAGAGAGAATCTGTTTGTAGGTATCCGGAAAACACGCTTTCAAGTCCTCCGTGATACCAAGGGTCTTCCCGATTTGGTCGAAGAGATACGTGGCCCCATAGAAACTCCGCTTCAGGGCACCGATCGCTACCGGACCCGGTTTAACCGGGGTTGATGGAACGGGTTCGGTTCGTTTCTTGTAGGGTTTGGTCGCGATGATTTCCCCTGTTGCTGGGTCCACTTTCCCGATGAGTTTTCTTCTCGCTCTCGACTGCTTTTTCTCTTTGTCCCAGTACGCTTCGTTTTCA
>MWEM01000170.1 GCA_002071085.1 Thermotogota bacterium ADurb.Bin062
GGCTCGAATCCGTTTTTTGATACCAGCAGCGTGTGGTCCGGCGCCAAACCCATCGAGGCGCATTTCCTTTTCAATTCAGTGAGCAAAGTCATCCCTACTCGCTTGTTTGTCCATTTCACTTCCCCGACGAAAACCGCGCGGCCCTTCCTGCCGTAGATATCGATCTCTTCGTTGGCTTTCCAATACCGGCCGATCGTTTCCGGCTGCGCGAGCTCTTTGATCGCAATCCGAGCTTGTTCTTCAAACTCGTAGGCCACAAAGCTCGCGAACTGCCCGTCCAGCTTGGATTTCACGCGGTTTCCCTCTCCTCTTTCCACATCCTCGAAGTAGGGAAAAATGAAGTAATACCAGAATCGGAAGAGATGATCCTGCACGACGTAGCGGATATTCCGCGTTCGCTTCGGATTTCCCTCCACCGGTAGCGTTTCGGTTTTCACAAGGTTTAAGGATTGCAAGGTTTTCAAATAGGGTTGCAGTTTGCGCGTGTCGTTCAATCCGACGCGACTGGCGATTTCGTTGGTTTTGTGACACCCGTTAGCGACAGCTTCAATAATCGACTGATAAAATGCGGGTTCCCGCAACTCCTGCATCAGGATAAAAAGCGGCTCCTCTTTGAGTGGAGCCCCCAAGGAGATAAAAAGCTTGTCAATGTTTTCCAATAGGCCGGAAGGCCGATCCGGTAGGTTTAGGTAAAGGGGAATGCCTCCCAAGATGGCGTATAGATCCATGAGCTGATGGTAATCGCGATCCGGAAAAAATAAGGGCAAGTGTTTGAAAGAAAGAGGGCGCAGTTTCATGTATCCGGTTTTCCTTCCGAACAGCGGATTATCTGAGGAAAGAAGGCCTTCCATAAAACTCATGCTCGATCCGCATAAGAACAGTTTCAGCTGGCTTTTCATTTCGTAAGTGTCGATAAGTGCCTGCAGAATAGACACGATTTCCGTCGCGTTTTCCACCATATAAGGAAACTCATCCAAAACGACGATCAGCGGTTCTTTCGCCGATAATTCGAAAATCGCTTGCAAGGCGTCCTGCCAGGTTTCGAACCGGATTCCGGCAACCGGGAACATCGAAGCGACCACTTGTGAGAATTGTTTCAATTGCTCTGTCGCGGCAATCCGCTTTCCGGTATAAAACAGGGGTTTTTCATAATCGAAAGCGTTGCGCAATAGAGCCGTTTTACCGACTCTTCTCCTTCCATACAGCAAGAACACTTCCATCTTATTTGATCTGACGATTTCTTCGAGCGCACGGCGCTCCATTTCTCGATTATGGAACATCGCCCCTCCTTATAATAATCAGGATTAGTATAATCTGTATTATACTAATTACGATTATACCATTTATTCAAAGAACTCGAAAGATATGGAATCCTTTC
>MWEM01000171.1 GCA_002071085.1 Thermotogota bacterium ADurb.Bin062
TCACTCGGTATTGATAATCGGTGATTATTCCGTATCGGCGATATATCGCGACGACGCGATGCGAACATGTGTACTCCCGGTATCTCGCCGGAACCCGCACGTCGTACTCCGTTTCGGATGTTTTCCACGCGGTTGCGTGTTCCATTTCGCTTGCTTGTGTGTTACTTTGTGTTATATCGTGATTACAATCCGTGCGACGATGCCTTTTCGCACTTTCGGTTATTGTTTTGTTACTTTGCGTGCGACGATGCCCCTTTTGGATGACACGCTTGACGGGTTCGGCGACGATTGATGTTTTTTGCATCCTCATCGCCCCGTTTTTGGAGTATATCCACGTGAAAAACAACAAAAAGCGACCGCACCGCTACCGAAAGCGACCGCACCGCTACCGTCCGCTACCAGACCGCTACCGCTAAGAATGTGTGTACGAGCGGGTTTGAGCCTTACGGTAGCGCGGTAGCGGCGTTTTACAACGAATATGCCTAAGGCCGGGTATATATATTTTTTTACGAGTGATTTTTTTTCGCTCGGTGTTTTTATAGCACGTGAAAAAAAATATATATTCCACATGTAGCATATTCGTTGCGCTACTCCGCTACCGTATAATAATAATATAGTTCTATATATTATATATAGCCAATTACAGCGGTAGCGGTCGTGGTAGCGGACGGTAGCGGTGGTAGCGGTGAGCGCGACCGGGTTATTCATCATCATCGTCGTTCTCATCGATCTGCGCCGCCGAAACCGGTATCAACACGCACTTCACGGGTACGTGGTTCATCTTTACGTTTTGTGTTTTGATCGCGCCCGGTATCCGCGATAGTGGCTCCAATACCTTTAGTCTGTCGTACTCGGAACCGCGCAATAGTTCCCGTTCAACCGCCGGAACGTTCAGGGCGAAGTACTTCGTTTTGGCCTCGCCTCGCTCGACGACGGTAACGCCGTAGTTCTGTGTTGCGTCCGTCCGTCCTTTCGCGATCGCGGACGATAGCGCCATCTCTTTCCGGGTAACTGATCCGTGTGTGTTCGTGTTCTCCACCGTGATTCGCGCCGCCAAAACGGTGTAAAGGATAGCCATGCCATCATCGGTGATCTCTTCGCACGCTTGCCCCGGCAATGTTACGAAACTAAAATCATCGTTTGTTTGATCTTTCACGATGGATAGAACCGCCCGCGCATAAGCGAAATTATCGACTTGCCGGGTATCCACGGTTTCGCCGAAGTGAACACGTGGATGTTGCGCGTATTCCTTCGCTATCCGCTCGATCTCCCGCCATTCGCGGTAAGTCGCACCGATGCTACGCGCCCCGATGCGTTCGCGTTCGGCCGGTGATGGTAGCGTGTTCAAACCCGCGCCGTTATGCGGTAGCAACTC
>MWEM01000172.1 GCA_002071085.1 Thermotogota bacterium ADurb.Bin062
AATGGAATTGAAGAAAGCGCCAGCGGAAAAAGCGCTGCAACAAATCCGCGAAAAAGGGTACGGAGAAAAGTACCGCGGAAAGAACCTGTATTACGTTGGGATCGAAATTGACACCGAACAACGGAACCTGAAAGGGTATCGGATCGAACAATCGACGCCCGCGGTGTAAATCAAATCATTTCAATCTTCCAAAATTGGGCCTCGCCTTTCTGAGGACTCCTGGGAACGCCGCACTTCAGTGCGGCATGTTTTCTACGTTTTCATCCCTCCTCCGTGCCCTCTGTGCCCTCCTGGGAACGCCGCACTTCAGTGCGGCATGTCTTCCACGTTTCCATCCCTCCTCCGTGCCCTCTGTGTTCTCTGTGCGAAACCTTCTTTTTTCTTTCTCTGTGCCCTCTGTGTTCTCCTGGGAACGCCGCACTTTGTGGTTAATCGCGGGGTAACCAACGGGACCCCGCGATTCCCGCTTTGGAACGCCTGGGAACGCCAAACTTTAGTTTGGCATGTCTTCTACGTTTTCATCTTTCGCCGTGCCCTCTGTGTTCTCCTGGGAACGCCGCACTTCAGTGCGGCGTGTCTTCTACGTTTTCATCTTTCGCCGTGCCCTCCGTGTTCTCCGTGCGAAACCTTCTTTTCTCTTCCTCCGTGCCCTCTGAGTTCTCTGTGCGAAACCTTCTTCTTTCTTTCTCTGTGCCCTCCGTGCCCTCTGTGTTCTCTGTGCGAACCCCTTTTTTTGTCTTTTTAACGGCCAATAAACCGTGCCAACTTAAAAGTTGGCGTTCCCAGCGCGCCCCCGCGGCCTTTGTGCCCTCTGTGCGAAACCTTCTTTTTTCTTTCTCCGTGTCCTCCGTGTTCTCCTGGGAACGCCGCACTTCAGTGCGGCATGTCTTCTACGTTTTCATCTTTCGCCGTGCCCTCCGTGCGAAACCTTCTTTTTTCTTTCTCTGTGCCCTCTGTGCCCTCCGTTCGAAACCTTCTTTTCTCTTCCTCCGTGCCCTCTGTGCTCTCTGTGCGAAACCCCTCTTTTTATCTTGTTAACGGCCTAGAAACCATGCCATTAACAGTTGGCGTTCCCAGCGTGTTCTCCGTGCCCTCTGTGCCCTCCGTGCGAAACCTTCTTTTTTCTTTCTCTGTGCCCTCTGTGCCCTCCGTTCGAAACCTTCTTTTCTCTTCCTCCGTGCCCTCTGTGCTCTCTGTGCTCTCTGTACGAAACCTTCTTTTTTCCTTTCTCCGTGCCCTCTGTGTCCTCCCTGCGAAACCTTCTTTACGCCTGTTTTCGTGTCCTAGAAAAGCAAAGGGCATACCAAACTAGGCGCCCCCAGAAAGTTCGGCACGCGTTCGA
>MWEM01000173.1 GCA_002071085.1 Thermotogota bacterium ADurb.Bin062
TGCGTTTGCGACGTTTCCCTGACTTCAAGGTAGGCTTCGTACATAAAATGAAAAACGTCGTTGGTCATGAAGAAGCGAATTAACCCATTGTGAGCTTCTTCGGCAAGCAAACGCGGGCTTTGCGTTTGCGACGTTTCCCTGACTTCAAGGTAGGCTTCGTACTTAAAATGAAAAACGTCGTTGGTCATGAAGAAGCGATTTAACCATCGTGAGCTTCTTCGGCAAGCAAACGCGGGGTATGCGTTTGCGACGTTTCCCTGACTTCAAGGTAGGCTTCGTACGGGACGCTAACATCATTTACTCCGACGCACCATTGTGTTTCCATTCCTTCAAGGTAGGCTTCGTACACGGGAAAAACCGCTGTTCGGAATAGTAGCGGGCAAATGTTTCCATTCCTTCAAGGTAGGCTTCGTACTGAGGGGGATCCCGAGTTATTGAACCAGCTCATAAAGTTTCCATTCCTTCAAGGTAGGCTTCGTACGGAGATCCCGGCTGGCACAATCGCCAACGTGCCGGGTTTCCATTCCTTCAAGGTAGGCTTCGTACGCCTCTTTCCGGGAGAAATCCCGGTTTGTGGCCGTACTGTTTCCATTCCTTCAAGGTAGGCTTCGTACCTCGGCCTTTACCGCCCCGGCCTGGAGGGCCTCAAGTTTCCATTCCTTCAAGGTAGGCTTCGTACGAAGGCGTTGCCCTACGTGAACCGCAGGGCAATTACGTTTCCATTCCTTCAAGGTAGGCTTCGTACACGCGGGCTGCCTGCCCCAGTATGGGCCACTGAGTAGTTTCCATTCCTTCAAGGTAGGCTTCGTACGTACATCGGCTACGATGGTATTTGCGACAGATGCCTGTTTCCATTCCTTCAAGGTAGGCTTCGTACCGGGAGTAGTAAATACGCTTGGACGGCACTCCCGCTTGTTTCCATTCCTTCAAGGTAGGCTTCGTACTATGGGTATACTCGCTAATTTACTCTCATTCGCCGGGTTTCCATTCCTTCAAGGTAGGCTTCGTACCGGGCGGTATCTCGCGCAGTGCATCGATTCGATGCTGTTTCCATTCCTTCAAGGTAGGCTTCGTACTCGGGTTCAACGATCAAAAGATCAGACTGTATGACCAGTTTCCATTCCTTCAAGGTAGGCTTCGTACGACGTGGCAAATGATGAAAAGCTTGCCGGAATACAGTTTCCATTCCTTCAAGGTAGGCTTCGTACCCGTGAACACCGCTTCTATTCTATCATTGATTTTTCGGGTTGTCAAGGGGTTTTTTCGGGCTTTTTTAACAAAATTTCGCTAATGCGTTGTAGTAAAGCTTTTCCGATGATTC
>MWEM01000174.1 GCA_002071085.1 Thermotogota bacterium ADurb.Bin062
GGAATCTCTGAAAAAGTCCTCTAGAAACGGACCTTGACCTAGTAAAATATGGTTGTGATAGCCTTGGTTTGTCCATTCCAGCCTTCTGTACGACCATACCATCCTCTGAGGGAGCTGATCCCGCATGAAGAGCCAGAAGAGCCTTGCCAACGCCGTGACCTTCGAGAAGTTTAAAAAGACCACAAGGCGCGAGCAGTTTCTGGCCGAGATGGAACAGGTCGTCCCCTGGAAGGAACTTTGCGCCCTCATAGAACCCTACTACCCCAAGCTGGGAAGGGGCAGACCTCCCATAGGGCTGGAACGGATGCTTCGGATCCATTTCCTGCAGAGTTGGTTCAACCTCAGCGACCCCGGAGCCGAAGAAGCGCTCTACGATATGGAATCCATGAGGCGATTTGTTGGGATAGATCTCGGCAACGAGCCTGTACCAGACGAGACGACGATCTGCAAGTTCCGCCACCTTCTCGAGGCCCATGACCTTGGCAAGATGATCTTCAGGGAGGTCAATGCCCACCTTGAATCAAGAGGTATGAGGCTCTCCGAGGGTACCATCGTTGATGCCACCATCGTCAACGCCCCGTCTTCGACGAAGAACAAAGAGAAGAAGCGGGACCCTGAAATGCACTCCACGAAGAAAGGCAACCAGTTCTACTTCGGCATGAAGATCCACGTAGGTGTCGACAAAGCCACGAAACTGGCCCACAGCCTTGTCACTACGCCTGCCAACGTGCACGACTCGCATCTCATCGGCGAACTTCTCCATGGGGGAGAAAGCGGAGTATGGGGCGACTCGGCCTACATGGGCAAGACGGAAGTGATCAACAACAAGGCTCCCATGGCCTCGGATAACACGAACAGAAGGTCTACCAGAAACAGGAAGCTCACGGAAGAGGAGAAGGAAAGGAACAAGATGCTTTCCAAGACCCGCGTTCGGGTAGAACACGTCTTCGGTGTGGTCAAGAACGTATTCGGATACAGGAAGGTTCGCTACAAGGGTCTTGCGAAGAACACCAACGGCATCCATGTTCTCTTTGCTTTGTCGAACCTTTACATGGTCAGGAGGGAACTGCTCTCGCTCCCGGCAGGGGTGTAGTGTCCCTGGATACGGGGAGAAAGGCCAGAAAAGGAAGCAAAAGGGGCGATACAGCCCTCCGAAGGCCTTGAAATGATCTTCAAAAGGCCAATATAGCCTGACTTATCCACAGGAAACGGATTCGGCTGTCAAGGTCCTGTTGTTGCAACTATCAGGGTCTTTTGTTCAGAGGTTCCTT
>MWEM01000175.1 GCA_002071085.1 Thermotogota bacterium ADurb.Bin062
CTCGCCCCCTGCCCGGTAATCGATGAGGCGGGGGAATAGGTGCCGCCATATTTTAGATTCCACGTTGATAATTCTGTGGTCTTTTTTATCAGTTCGTCAATTTTATCAATCTGGAGTTGCAAGGCGGTCACTTGGGTAGTGATACCGGTAATATCTTTGTTCTGGGCCGCAATCGCCTGCTGCTCTCTTTTGAGGGCGGAGAGTTGTTCCGTCAGTTGCTCATAGGCGGTTTTTATCTTCGAGGTTCCGTCGGTGATCGTCTTTACTTCGATCTTCTTCGCCCCGGGGAGCGTACTCTCCCCTTCTCCGTACATCCCGGCATATTTACCGGACCACTTCTGAATATCCCTGTACGCCCTAAACCGATCAAGTTGTTTTTTAAGTTCTTCATTTGATTTTAAAAAGTCTTTTAGGAAATTGCCGTACCCGGTCAGGTACATTTCAACCTCCGTTAACACGTCGCTGATCGTGTTTGTAAACTCCGGAGAGGTGGCCAGCGATGATTTGAAATTTTCCCACTCCGCCGTTACCCTTTGTATTTTTGTGGCGCTAGTGTCCAGCAGTCCGCCGTTCTTTTGCAGATATTCCTCCGCGATCTTAGAAACGGCCTCCGTAACCTGCCCCACCGATGCAGCCTCCACGGATATGCCACCCAATTTTTCCTTCAGTTGAATCGCGGAAATGCCCAGGTTGTCAAGGATGAGCGCCGACTTCCGGCCAATACCCCGAACTATTGAGTCTACAAGGTAGTCAACAGACTGCCCCGTGTCCTGCGCCATCTTCGCGGCAAACTCAAAAAGATTACCCAACTCCTGGACCGGGAGTCCCAGGGTGTTCGCGGAAACGGCCATCTTCATTAACTGAAGATCAGAAACAGTTCCCTTTACCTGATTGCGAAGGTTCTGTAAATCTGCCTGTGTCGCTATTTTATTGAATGCCGTAGCAACACCTTCGACTTCCCCGGATAACTTTGCGAGTTCTTTTGTAAAATTGATAGCTGCTCCCACGGAAAAGGCAATTCCAAGAGAGGCGGCGAAATTGGAAAATATATTTTTCGCCCCCTTCTCGAAACTATTGAGGTTCTTCTTCGCGTCATTCAGCCCTTTGTTGAACTTCTGGGCGTCCGCGTAAAGCATCCATTTCAGCCTTCTTTCCTTATCCGCCATTTGAGAACCGTTTCAAAATTTCCTCGTTGTGCTTTCGTATCTCATCATCCGTCATCGGCTTTTTGTCGGCCTCATCGTCA
>MWEM01000176.1 GCA_002071085.1 Thermotogota bacterium ADurb.Bin062
CAGCGAAGACAGCAGGAAGTCCTGAAGACTGACTGAAACGGGACTTTCTTCCGGCGGGGTGCAAGCGACAGCACGGTTACAAGGACATTTCAGGCAACTGGAGAGGCCCTCCTCGCCCGAACGGAGAAATCCGGGAAAGAGGTAGGTCCTATAACCGAGAGGGAAGTGGACTGAAAGGCGAGAGGGAGTCGGATGGGTTCATAAGAGCGAAGAAGGAGGGTAATGCCTCTGGAGCAAAGGGGCCCTACAAACGGACAAAGCTTCGTACGGGAAGTGATGCAGGGATGAGACTGATAAAACCATCCAATAAGCTGCCGGAACGGAAGGCGAAGCTATATCAAAAGGTGAAGGCCGAAACCCAGACTAACGGGGATGACTGGCAGAGGTGGAGTAAGGAGGCTCCTCGCCGACCGAAAGCGCTCACTGGTTAAAGGTCACATAACCCTTTTGACGAAGACGTTTGGGAAGCCGTATGCGGGAAATCCGCACGTACGGTTTGAGGAGGCAGGAGAAGGAAACCGGGAGAGGGTAAGCTGCCAGGTGGTGTGATGGACACTCACACACATAAATCGAGAGCGGTACATCTCTGACTCCACGGCGCCTTCTCTTGACCCTACGTCCGGCATGTCTTTTCTTTTCCGGAAGAACCCTGTCTCTTGCCGGTTTTTCCTCCGTGCCCTCCGTGCCCTCTGTGTGAACCGGTTTTTTGAACGCCTGGGAACGCCGGACTTGAGTCCGGCATGTCTTTTTTTCTGGGAGAATCCTGCCCCTTGCCGGTTTTTCCTCTGTGCCCTCCGTGCCCTCTGTGCGAACCCCGTTTTTGGTTTTTGAAAGACGTGCCGCACTGAAGCGCGGTACTCACAAGAGGCTTTTCACCGTGCGATCGTTGTTTTTTGAACGCCTGGGAACGCCGGACTTTAGTCCGGCATGTCTTTTTTCCAGGGAAAACCTGTCCCTTGCCCGGTCTTACTCCGTGTTCTCCGTGCCCTCTGTGCGAACCCTGTGTTTTTTGAGGTAGGCCGGCTGGAAGCCGGCCCCACTCAAAGAAGAAGCGCTTACGCCGCGATGCCCCCGCTTGGGAATACCTACCTTCTCCGAGCCCTCTGTGCGAACTCGCTCTTAAGTTTTTTATCCAGGCTTATTTTTTCTGTGTTCTCCGTGTTCTCTGTGCGAGCTAGATCTTTTGCTTTAAATCCAGGCATTCTTTCTCTGTGCCCTCTGTGCGAACCTTTTTTGGTTTTTGA
>MWEM01000177.1 GCA_002071085.1 Thermotogota bacterium ADurb.Bin062
AGAGCTTGGCCACTTCACGCGGGACAAACATCGCGGCCTTCTTTCCGGCCCCTTCCTTCACGAGGGACTGGATGTAGGACTCGTACTCCATCTTGGTGGAACTGGCCCAACCGCCTGGGAGGCCCCCCGCATCGAGCATCTTCTGGAACTCTTCGGCGGGGCCGGTCGTGCGGCCCATCGCGTGCTGGATTGCCGGAATGAAGTCGTCGCGGATGGCACTAGCGGGGTTTACCATCGCCCATGCGCCGCCAAGGTCGAATCGGGATGCCGCCTCTACCGAGGCGTCCACCCTATCGCGGGGCATGTTGGCGAGCAGGAAGTTGAGGTTGAACCGGGTCTTCAGAGACGCGGCTATCCCCATCGCCTTCTGCCAAATTCGCAAAAGCCCCGTCAGTTTCGGGTCATCGTAAGTCCCGAAGTCCCGAGCCATGATGGGATCATCGAAATCGACAAGCATCCTCTTCCCGTTATCGAAGAACGAGAGATGGTTCGGTCGAGCGGCTTCGAGAATCGGTCGGTCGCCCGACGATCCGACGACCTTTGGTGCCCTGACGGTGACACCAGGAAGGGGGTTCCCGGACTCCTCCGCGAGACGGACGAATTGTGCTACTGATTTTCCATACTCGTTACGGGCGGCGCGTTTGATCGCGTCCGTCAGGTTGTATGTGACGCTCCCGAGGATGTCGGAAACCGGAAGTTCGCTGCCTTTCGCGCTGCGAATACCGGAGCCGAGGACGTTCTTCCCGCCTCCGATCCCGCTGCCGTGCGACAACTGCACCCCTTCCTCCTCCAATTCGCGATGGAAGGGGACGTAGTTGGGGAAGTCCCGCTTGAACCCGTCGAGTAGCTCCTGCGAAATCAGGCCACTATCCAGCCGGATCTGACGATCCAGAGCGATCATCGGATCAATCGTCGATGCCTTCAGTTGGCGGAACGTGTCGGTCAGACCGAGGGCTTCCACCTGATCCGTGATCGTCTTTATATCCGTCGGAGTGAATCGGGTGAGTCCCTGCCCCGCTTTGATACGTGCCGCATTGTAGTCCGGCGTATGCATCGCCTCCATCCAGTTGTTGAACAGAACCTGGAAGTCTTTATCCCCGAGCCCGCTACTCTTCGATACGGCATGGATCAACCCCGCCGCGTCTTCAAACATCGGTTTGACTATGCTCTCGATTCGCCTTCCGTAACTTGAATACAGCTTCCCAACTAGGTAGGGGTTGGCGTTCTCGGGAA
>MWEM01000178.1 GCA_002071085.1 Thermotogota bacterium ADurb.Bin062
GAGGATGCAAGCAACCGCTACCGTAACATCCGCAAGCGAAATGGAACACGCAACCGCGTGGAAAACATCCGAAACGGAGTACGACGTTCGCGTTCCGGCACGATACCGGGAATACACGTGCGCTTATCGCGTGGTCGCGATATATCGCCGATACGGAATGATTACCGACTACCAATACCGCGTGAGCAAAAAAGAACTCGAAGAGATCGAACGAATCGTGGAAACACGCATCGAGCAGACAAACAACAAAGGAGGGCACAAATGAATCTCAGAGAATTGCAAGCAACCATCGCAAACATCATCGGACAGCGGGCGGAAGCGATAGATAGGCTTAACCGGTTGACGACAATCGATGATCGATTCAATCCGGAGAACATCACCGCGATCAACAGCTACAAGCAAGCAATCGCAACGCTATCCGAAGAACTAACCCGGCACGAACACGAACGGGCTGAACTACTTGCGCGTGAAGAGGCGGCGCGTAAGGAGTACATCGCCGCGTTGAACGCGTACGATGAGATATACGGCCGCTTTCCGAACGCCGAAAAAGAGGCGGCGGAACTCTTGAAGCGCTACGCCAAGATCACCGACGCGGCCGAGAAGGCGCGATCCATCGTGTTGGAAAAGATGAACGCGTTGACGGCCGTCGCGGGCGGGTTCCTACCGATACCACCGGCACCTTCGCACGCGTGGAGCACGTTCGCGAAAGAATACGCGTTCGAAATCGAGCGGGGAGGTGAATAATGAAACCCACAACGTTAGATTCTATTTTCCGAGAGAACCAAAACACGCAACCACCGCAACCCCAAGAGGTTGAGATCGGCGACGGAATAGCCAAGGGCGCGAAGGCCTTGCTCGACGCGATTGAGGCCAAAGAAACGGAGAAGGCCGAAAAGGCAGACGCGGCTTATCAAGCGGAACGAAAGGCCAAGGAAGAAGGCGAAACGTTAACCCGGCAAGCATCGGACTATATGCGTTCGCACTGGCACGCCGCAGAGAACCGAGAAGCCGAACACGAGGCGAACACGATAGGCCGGGATATCCTCAACAAAGAGATCAACGCGGTTCGAGGAGAGGTTGCCGTTCTTCGCGGGGAACTACGAGATAAAAAGTATTCAGAAGCCGAACCGGATAAATTACCGGAGTTGAAACCCGGCGAATTCTACATCGTCAAAGACCCGAAGCAAAAGCGATCGATACGCTTTATGTTCGGCGAATAGAGTGTCATCTCC
>MWEM01000179.1 GCA_002071085.1 Thermotogota bacterium ADurb.Bin062
CCGCCCCGAAACACCCGGGGGGCGCTGCTGCTCGACCCTATCGCGTTCGTCTGCGCGATGCTACTGTAACTTCCATACCAGTCGTGGCACCATTCATATACGTTCCCGCTCATATCGTAGAGCCCCAGCTCGTTCGGCTTTTTCTGCCCTACCGGGTACGTTTTACTTCCTGAATTATCGCTGTACCACGCTACTTCGTCGATAGTATCGCTTCCTGCGTATTTATACCCCTTTGAGTTTTGCCCCCCACGCGCCGCGTATTCCCATTCCGCTTCCGTGGGCAACCGATACCCTACTACTTTCGTAATGTCAGTTGTTCGTTTTCCATTCTTGTCTAACAGATTCCCATCGACATCGTACGCTTTCTTTAACCCTTCTCTCTCACTCAGCCAGTTGCAGTACCCGATCGCGTCCCACCACGTCACGTTGATCACCGGCCGCGTCCCGCGGCCCCAGCCTGAGTAATCGCCTGGATTGGTCTTTCGCGTTGCCACGCAGTACGCATCGTACTCGTCGAAGGTCACTTCGTACTTCCCAATCCAGTAGTCGTACGTCAGGGTTACCGTGTGTACCGGCTTTTCGTCGGAGTCTCCTTCACGGTCGTTGCGGGTGTTTCCCATAACGAAACTTCCCTTTTTTACCCTCACCATTTCGGGCGACACATTGACTATGGAGGAGATAATCGAGCGGTTATACGAAAGAAGCCGTTTGGGAAGTTCTGGGCGCTGGCAGTGGGTATAAGCAAGAATCGCGATAATGATCGTAAGAATTAGAATAAAGGTACTTACGGCCTTTCTTTTCTTTCTCCTCTTGTTCGCTTCGATGGCTTCTCGATATTCCCGCTCCTGCGCCTCCTGGAGCGCTTTCTGCCGCTCCATTTTCTTCCGCTCTTCTTCTTTTTTCCTCCGCTCTTCTTCTTCTTTTATACGGCGCGCTTCGGTTATTCTGATTTCTTCTCTTCTTTTGATTTTGGAGCACGTTTCGACGATTATCGCGAGCACATCTTCTGGGGCGGTGAGAACGAAGTTTCTTAGTGTGTTTCCTTCCGGCGCTCGCCATTCGTTGATGTAACTTTTCACGAGGCCATACCAGCCTCGGTAATCCATCGGGTACTCATCGACCGTTTTTTCGAAGACTTCGCGAGCTTTTTTGTTTTCCCCCAGTTTCAGCCAGGTTTCCCCGTTCTGAATCTGCTTCTCTAAGGGGCGCCCGGT
>MWEM01000180.1 GCA_002071085.1 Thermotogota bacterium ADurb.Bin062
TCACATTCCCGGAAAGATACTCCGAAGCGTCCTCGTACTTGTTGTTCGCCGGATTCAGAAAGATTTTCGGGGCCTCGCCGGATGCAAGTTCGGCGACAAGCTCGTCCCGATCCTTTCCGGAAATCTCGCTCATATATTCAAGATCGACCTTCCCGCGCTCCCTGATGGATGCGTGCAATGCGGGATCTGCCCCGTCAACGGATACTATCTCCCTGTACGGATGCACCACGCGCCGGTCCAGAATATCCGCGACGACCGCGCTCGCTTCTCTGACGGGGGCTCCGGTTTTTTGGGACTGACTCTCCGTCACACCGGCGTCGTACTCTATTTCTATCCCCGCTTCGGCTCCGACATCCTCTCCGATCATGGCCCTGTTCGCCTTGCTCGACACATGCCCGAAGGTTTCCACGAAGTTGTTGTACGCTTCCCGAAGCCCGGAACGAATCTCCTCCATATTCGCCGCGTCGCGCAGTTCCGCAAGATTGAGCGCCAGCATCCGATTCCTCAAGTCGAGCAATCCGCTCAGCCTTTCATAATTATTTTGCGAAAGAGTGCGCGTTTTCCTTCCGGTTTCTATCTTCTTGAGAATGTCGTCGAACTCCCACTCAAGACTCGACCCCTTCCAGGCGGCTTCCATTCCCGCCTTGTACAAGCGGTCGATTCCCTTGCCGACATCCGTCTTCGGGGCGAACGCGTCGTTCTTGTTGTATATACCGGCTTCTTTTGCAAAGGCGAAGAACTCCTTCATCTTCACCGGAAGATCGGACGCCGAAACTCCTTCCTTCAATTCACGCGCAATGCGCGCCATCCCATGCCACTCTTCGGCGTTGTTCCCCCACGGGATTCCCGGCACGATATCGACAATGACGGAGTTCCCCGAAATATCATCGTCCGTCCTCATACGGATTTTCCCGTCCGGCTCAAGACGCATACCTCCAACGGGAATATCGCTCTGCATCGCCATCACGGCGGAAACATCCAAATCCCTCTTGGACGGTTTCAGCGTCCCCTTCAGCTCCGCGAAATCCCCTGCAAGAATATCGCCGAACGCTTTGACGAAATCTCTTCCATCATCTTCAACAGTATGCTCTTCCCCGGCGTGCATCTTCCCGCGCATCGAAGGCTCTCCAAGAATATGATTCGGATGCTCCTCGAAATACCGGTTCACGCTCACATCTTCTCCGGCCTTGTTCGTCACTTTGCCGGAAGAATC
>MWEM01000181.1 GCA_002071085.1 Thermotogota bacterium ADurb.Bin062
CCTTTGGCGATGCCGAAATCTTCTTTAAGGATGCGGTCCACCTGCCGGACGATGTATCTCACCACCGGAACGGGCGTGTAGTACGCGCCCATCTTTTTGCGCTCCTGGGGGTCATATTCCTGCAGGAAGTCTTCATAGAAATGGATGATCGGATCTCTATCGTCAACGTTGTCATCCTGGACCCTTAAATGTCTGTGCACAATTTCTTGCACGTCGCTGACGCTGAAAATCTCGCACAGTTCGTCGACAATGTAGGCCAGACGAACGTCGAAGTTTGGACCGACAATGTGATCAAAGAACTGCAAGAGGAAGGGGTTGCTGCGGGGCACAAGGTCGCGGGCTTCGTTGCGGGTAAAGTTATCGGGGGTGGGGTCGCTGTAGCGAGCAACGAAGAGGCCATAAACCAGGGTTTGGGCGTACATGTCGGCAAATTTGGCGGGTTCAAGGTCGTGAACAAGGAGCTCTTTCATCATCCTGTAGATACGGAAAAGCTCTTTGCTTTTATCGTCTTCATGATTGAGGTATTCAACGACATTATCCCGGATACGGCGGGCTCTGCCGCCC
Organism: Thermotogota bacterium ADurb.Bin062; assembly: GCA_002071085.1. Classification (GTDB taxonomy): domain Bacteria; phylum Thermotogota; class Thermotogae; order MWEM01; family MWEM01; genus MWEM01. The sequence continues at coordinate 565 of MWEM01000181.1, forward strand.
ATAATCTGGGCTAAGCGAAGACCGCTGGTAATTCTTTCCGGCGCCTGGGAAAGGAAAGCTTCCAATTCACGGATAAGGCTTTCGGCATTCTCGGGGGTTTTGTGCAACTTACCGTTCTGGATCTTGCCAATGCTGATGGTTTTGTACTTTTCGCCGTTCCTGAAGAAGCGAAACTCGAGGTAATCTGTCAGGAAGAGATTGGAGTAAGCGTGATAGCGCTTCATCTGCTCGGTCTTTTCGGTTTTATCCAGATCGACCGTGATATCTTTTGTTTCCGCGTACCCTTTGACAATTTTCCGATTGGAAGACTTGAGAAAGACAAAATCCGGAGCGCCATGTTCGGACCGTTTTGGATCATTGACGACGGTGACATCGTCAAAAGAGGACATCAGTCTCTGAAGAGCCGGTCGGTATGCATGCTCTTTAGCCTGCCCGCTATTGAATTGTTCGGTGACTTCACTAAGATAGCGCTTGATAATGGCAAGTCGTTCGTTCTCGTTCATAGGCATTTATTAGTCTCGCTCTTACCAGGGTGCGTAAAACGCCCCATTTATTCCCTCAATTATCGAACATTATACCTTTGCTTTGTTCCAAGGGTCTCCTGTCCATTCGAAAACAAGACGTCTTCCCACCAAGCGGGG
>MWEM01000182.1 GCA_002071085.1 Thermotogota bacterium ADurb.Bin062
CGTTTGAACCCCCTCGTACCCTAGCAACTTATAAAAGGCATCGTTCACGACGATCTTTTCCTCTCTCACTCTCCAGTCCCAAGCGCTTTCGGGTATCGCCGAAAAAAACAAGAGGTTTTCGGAAGCCTCTTTCCTAAGAGCGTGGGTTTTTTGAGCCTCCTTTCTGAGGACCCAAAAGACGGCCCAGGTAAAAAGAAAGAGGCCGACGAATAAGCCGCTCGCGAACCCGCCGCCGAGATGCGCCCGAGAATAGTGATTGGACAAGATCGACCCCTCCTCTTTCGCGATCAAAAAATACAGAGGATAGAAACCGATCTTTCCAGAAACGACCATCCGGCGTTTGTCGTCTAAAAACCGGACGCACTCTTTCCCCAAATCTCGCCCGTTGATCGCTTCCTGAAACACCCGGTTATTATGGAGTTGCACCTTTGACACGTCTTTTATCCCTGATGAGGCCAAAACTTCACCTGATTCCAACGCCAACACCATAACCAGGTCAGGGTCGCTCGAAACAGAAGAGAAGAAGGTTTGGAAGTACTCCGGTTTCGTCGAGGAAAGGACGATGCCGGTAAAACCGTTTCGGTCGTCATAGAGTCGGAGGCTCATCGGGATGAACATCTTGTCGATCAACCTTCCCAGCAGCGGATGGGAGATCAGCATCTCTCGAAACGCATTGTTCTGGTGAAAAGAGAAATAGGTGCGATCCAAGACATTCAATCCCAAAAACGGAATCTGACTCGAAGTGAGAAAATCCCCTTCTCGATTTATGATCGCGATTTGATCGACATAATCGGCATTCAAGGCCGCCAAATTGAGCAATAGCGCACGCAGAGAGGGAATGTCCCTCCCGTCGGCCACCTCTTCGCGGATATATTTAAGAAGGTTGTCGATATCGGTGATCTTGTGGAGCACGTGTTGCTCGATGATGGAAGCTTGCTGCTTCAGCTCTTGATGAGCGCGCGAAAGCTCCCACTCTCTATCACGGGACAACAAAAAGTGGAAAAGCGTCAGACCAATCGCTACCAAAAGGCAGGTTAGTACAAGGAGTTTTTTTTGGAGCCTCAATAAATTCGACCTCTCTTGCGCCCTTGGAAACGCGGTTCCTAAGAACGCGTATTATCGTTCGATGACCTTCAATTGAGGGTCAATCTCAAAATGGGCTGCTGTCAAGCCTTTGATCT
>MWEM01000183.1 GCA_002071085.1 Thermotogota bacterium ADurb.Bin062
TCGGGAATACTCAGATCGGCGGCTTTCACGATTTTCAGCGTCGCCGAGTGGCCCCGTTTCTTCCCCGCAAGGGTGGGCATACCCGGTTGATTGAGGTTATTCAAGACCGTCAGAAGGCACGGGAAGGGAAGGAATTGGGTTTCGTAACCATCTTCCACGGTTCTAGTCACAATCACACCGTCGCTTTTCTTTTCGATCGCGCTCACGTAGGTGGAGAACGGGATTCCGAGCATTGCCGCGACCTCGGGTCCCACCTGTCCGGTTTCGCCGTCCGTCGCCTTTTCGCCGGCTAAGATCAGGTCAAACGGGCCCTCGAGTTTCAAAATCTCGCAAAGCGTACGCGCGGTAGCCCAGGTGTCCGCCCCGCCGAATTTACGATCGGTCAGGAGCGTCGCGGTGTGCGCGCCCATCGCGATGGCCTCCCGTAAGGACTCCTCCGTTTGAGGGGGCCCCATAGAAAAGACCGACAATGTCCCGCCATCCTGCTCCACGAACTGTCTGCCCGCTTCGATGGCGTGCAGATCCAATGGATTGATGACGGCGCCGATGCCCTCGCGGATCATCGTACCCTTTTCTTCGTCCAACTTCACATCGTCCGTATCCGGAACCTGTTTCATCAACACAGCGATTCTCATTCCGTTCCTCCGTCCAAACTTCTTGTCGTTTCTCCGACCATCTTCTGCGCGATCGCGTCCGAGATGTTTTTCACACCGGCGACGATCGAAATCTGCTCCTGCTCCAACGCCGAAAGCTTTCCTAGAAGATAGCGCCTAAAAAAATCTTCCGCTTGAGCGTTGGAAAACACCCCGCCCATCAGGCAAATCCGTCCCTGTTTCAGCCCCATTCGGCGTAAGACGGATAACACCTGCGTGGCCAGCGATTTCAACCCGCTTTGGTGCAACTCGATCACGTAAGGATCCGACAAAGACAAAAATCTATTCGCGAAGGAGGCTGTTCGTTTCCGTGTCTCCGGTTGGTAAAAATAAACGAAAGCGTCCCTGGGATTACCCGGGAAAAGCTCTTCGAATACGGAAAAACACGCCTTTCGCTCTTCGAGAAACTCGCAGTATGCCAGGTACTTACGAAACAGTTCCTTGACCAACCAGAAACCGCTGCCCTCGTCTCCCAGTAAGTATCCCCAACCGCCGGAACG
>MWEM01000184.1 GCA_002071085.1 Thermotogota bacterium ADurb.Bin062
GGCGCCGCTAGGCGTTGGCAAAAATCCTTGTTGCTTCCCAAAAAAATGTACGAGTGCCTTGTCATAACGTCCCGTGATTGTTTGGTGTGTCACGTATGGTATACTTTGTTGGTGGTCAAGCGCGCTTTTTCGGCCATATCCAACAAAAATATCGAACCTTCGAGTGAAAAGGAGTGTTGATTACGCGGAATGTAGCGATAATCCCCGCGCGGGGGGGGAGTAAACGGATTCCTAAAAAAAATATTCTGCCATTCTTGGGCAAACCGATCATCGCTTATTCTATCGAAACGGCGCTCGAAAGTGGTCTGTTCGATGAAGTGATGGTGTCGACGGACGACTCGGCAATTGCGGATATCGCGAGAGAGCACGGCGCGGTGATTCCGTTTATGCGCGATCAGAACACGGCCAACGATCGAGCCGTAATTGCGGAGGTCTGCTCCGAGGTTTTACAGAAGTACCAACTCCAGGGTAAGGAGTTCGATAACGTCTGTATGATTATGGCAACCGCGCCTTTTGTCACAGCCCAAAGATTGAAGGAAGCATATTCCAAATTGTCAGAAGGCAACTACGATTGTATCATGACCGTTACGGAGTACAGTTTTCCTATCCAGCGCTCTTTTAAACTCGAAAACGGGCTTCTTCTAATGAGATGGCCAGAGAACATCCACGTTCGTTCCCAAGATCTGGAAAAAACCTACCACGATGCCGGACAGTTCTGCTTTTTCAAGGTCAATTCTTTCCTTAAACAACGCATACTCTTCATGGAACGAACGGGAATGATCCTTTTAGACGCCATCGAAGTGCAAGATATCGATACACCTATTGATTGGGAGCTCGCCGAACTCAAATACCAATTTCTTCGTTCGAAAAAGCAATGACTTCTTCACCCATTAACTCCCAGGCTCTCATAGAGCCTGCACTCTCTGTTCCCTAAAACCGTGAATCTTACTATGAATCGTTTCTTGCGTGTGTTTAAGCAGATCGACGCAGATCATCGCCGTATCCCCAATCGTTGAAAACCACTTTTGATGTATTCTTACCGATTCGACCGCTGCATCCATCTCATTCTCAAACTGATTCGGTACAGCGTTGCGCTCGATATCGAAGTTGAGGTAAAAAGATTGTATGATGTGCATAAA
>MWEM01000185.1 GCA_002071085.1 Thermotogota bacterium ADurb.Bin062
TAGAAGGATTTACAAAAGTGTTGCTGGCTGAGGCCCTCGTCTGGAGTCTTTGCTTTATAATGTTTTTGCCAAACAACCGGGTTCCGCGTGGCCGCGCTGAAGCGTTGTTTGGCGATAACCTCCTGTCCGCGGCCACCCGGAATCCAAACACAGGAGGTTTTTCTTATGGGAAGACCATGCCCTCGATGCGGATCGTTCGGGACGAGGAGATACGGAAGGAGCCGGCAGGGCCGGCAGAGATGGAAATGCAATGACTGCGGGTCGACGTTCTCGGAGAGGACCGGGACGGTTTTCGCGTCGATGAAGCTGCCGCCCAGGAAGTTCGAGCTGCTCGTGTCCTTGATGCTCAGGGACTCGACCTTGGAGACAGTTTCGGAGGTCCTCGGCGTCTCGTCCAAGACGGCATACCTCTGGCGGCTGAAGCTCTTCTCGTGCTTCGCCGAATTCCAGAAAGGTTCGATATTATCAGGAAAAGTATGGGTTGATGAGGCTTTCTTCGCCCTTGAGAGAAAGAAATGGGTGCTGGTGAACGGGGACGGGCGCGGGCCGAGGAACCAAATAATGGTTCTTTGTGGCGTCGACTCCTCAGGTCGGCGTTTCGCCGTCTCTTCTGGAAGCGGCCATCTTACGAAAGCCAAGGTCATGAGGATCTACGGCAATCGCATAAAGCCAGGGTCGTTCCTCGTCCACGACGGGATCTTCCCGCATCGGATCCTCGTAAGCTCGCTCGGCCTCGGCGAGGAGGTGGCCAAGTCCACATGGCCGGGCTCCAAAAGGGCGATGCAGCCGATAAATTCCTTCATAGCCGAAATCAAGAGATCAATGTACAAGCACATCGGCGGAAGGAGCGAATACATCCAGATCTACATGGACTGGATAGTCTATAAAGGGACACTGAACGGCATGAAGATGAAGGACAAGATAGCCAAAACGTTGGCATTCTGCATACAGTCTGGAGTTGTTTTCAGGACAAAAGACCGATATTAGGCCGGTTCGCCAGCAACACTTTTGTAAATCCTTCTAGTAACTTTTAAAGCGGCCATGTCCTCTTATTAAGGGGAACATGGTAAGTGACATGGTAAGCGGTGTTCGGATGATAGTTTAAATGATAGGTTAATGATAGTTTAAATGACGGA
>MWEM01000186.1 GCA_002071085.1 Thermotogota bacterium ADurb.Bin062
CATTTAATCACGCAACATATGATCTTTTTTCTTTGAATGGGTTTGTTGCGTGTAAGGATTTGCTAGAGGAAATTCCTAGATGTATAACGAAACCAATAAAGGAGCATTACATGAAAAAAGGATTTCTGATTTTCGCTGCACTTCTGTTTTCAATGGCATTCATTCAGGGCTGTAAGAAAGGCTCCGACGGCACGAACGGCAAATACGGCATCAAGGCGGGTTCGTTCACCTACGTGATGAACCTCGGTTTCGGCCCTGTCGAGACCGTCACCTATTTCGACGACTACGGCGCGAAGGAATGCTCCGAAACCAAAACCGAGATGAAGCTCTTCGGCGTGAAGATCTCCCAGCACAACCGTACCCTCACAAAAGACGGATACTCGTACAACCTCGACCTCACGAAGAAAACCGGAACCAAGATGAAGCTCGAAGGTCTCGGCGAAGATATGAAGATGAGCTTCGCTGCGATGTCTGCGGCGATGAAGGATTCGATCACCGTCAAGGAGCTCGGAGAAGAGGACGTCATCGGAAAGAAGTGCCGCAAGATCGAAGTCACCATGAAAGACGGCGGATCAATGGGCACCTTCTGGCTCTGGAAGAACATCACGCTCAAGATGGAGAACAAGGACAAGAAGACCGGCGCTGCGTTCGCGTTCACTGCAACCAAGGTCGAGGAGCTCTCCTCTGTTCCGAACGATCTCTTCGAAATTCCTTCGGATATAAAGATCACCGAAACGACAATGCCGGCGGAATAGCGATAAAATCCGATACCGCATAAACACGAGAAACCCCGCTTCGGCGGGGTTTCTCTTTTATTATTTTCAGAATCTCTGTACTGCGTTTCGCATCTTTCCCGACTCTATAAGCTCCTGCAGCTCGTCCGCCATGCGCGCACTCTCCTTCACCGCTTTATTCCAGTACCGCTTTCTCTCTTTATCGTTGCCGAGAAATGTCTTGAAGTCGTCGCGGTCGGGAACCTTCCCGTAGGGCAGCCGGTCGAGAAAGGCCTGCGACGGCGCAACCATCACCACGTTGTAAATTTTAATTGACCTGCGCCATCAGCTGTTGATTTTGGAATAGTTACATTTAATCACGCAACATATGATCTTTT
>MWEM01000187.1 GCA_002071085.1 Thermotogota bacterium ADurb.Bin062
TGTCCACGGTTCTTGAGGTTTGTAAAGTATTGGAGCGGGTACGCGGTTAGTGCCCGCTCTTCGCGTTTTTCACTCGTTTTCTTTTCCAATTATAACACACGGATTGTTAAAATTGTAATCCTCGCTAAGCAACGCGAAACGGTTTGATAGCGCTCCGGCCGCGTCATATGATTGCGAACCCGTCCAGGAGCAAGATAGCGTTCGATGCGTCCTTTCCCTGCGTGAGCTCTACCCACTCTTTGGCCTCTTCCAGGGATAGAATATATCCGCCTTCTCCTCCTATTTTTCCGCCCGTCTCTTCGTTTTTGGCGTATCGCCCACGCGCCCCGGATTCCCCCGCAAGGAATAGCACGCCGTCCTGCTTGTAGAGCCCTTCTCGGATATAGTCTAAATCCATACGTGGTAACCCGTCGTCGTACGTTGCGATTCGTTCCGCTTTCGTTGTATCGTACACCTTGCCGTCAATTTTCACCTTCATGTCCTCCTCCTCCCTTTCTCCTTCGTCGCTCTATCCCTGCTTTGCCGTAAACTTCGGCAAAATAACGTATCGCCGTTCGGGCGGTACAGCCTCGGCAAAAAAACGCGTAAAATGGTTCACGCAATCCAGCCCCGCGTCGATCTCATAGCACTTCCCGAAGGCGAATAGGCGCCCCGGTGAACCCGGCGAAACAGTTCTGAAATGAACATAGTATCCTTCGTTAGCGCCCGGCAAACATGACACTTCTATCCACTCGCAGAAAGCGATTTCTCCGTCTCCGTCTCCGTCGACGGTTTCGAGTTCGTTGAAGGATAAATAGTCGATTTCCGGGTGATCCTTCATGTAACCGTCGAATTCCTTGGTGAGCTCGTCTTTTTTCATCTTTTATCCCTCCTTTGGTTCGATGTCGCGGCGTTTTATCCGCCAAAACCGGCCGTCCTTCCGCGCTTTTAGTTCGCCGCGTTCAATCCTTCGGATAAGGGTCTGCCGGTCGACCCCCAGAACGCGCGCCGCGTCAGATGCGGTCAGCTCTTCGTTTTCGGTCTTTTTCTTCCTCACTGTCTTCTTCGCCTTGGGTGAACTCGCCGATGTGCTCTGCTTTTATTTCTTCTTTGGTTTTTGA
>MWEM01000188.1 GCA_002071085.1 Thermotogota bacterium ADurb.Bin062
AGGGTGCTCAAACTGGTACCGGTGACCGTGAAGGAGGAAGAGAAACCGGGAATGGCTGCCAATCCACTTCGTATAGCGGACCGGAAATTAGCTGTATACCCTCCTGTAAACGCGATATTCCCGGTGGTGTACGTGTGCCCGTTCGCTTCGAACCTGATCCGGAAATTCCCCGTCATACCCGCTTTCGACGACAGGTCGATGCCCCATCGCGCGTTTTGGTTTCCGGTGTCGTAGACGCCGGCTGTCACTTCGTCCACTTGCACGCGGGAACCCTGGTGTTTGATCTTGAAGAGGTCGCTCTTCTGTACTTCGTTCACGCCGGCTTCCGCCGTAATTGCGAGTTTGTAGTTCCCGCCGCCGGGGGCCTTCTGTCCGAATTGGTCCAGCACGCGCAGTCCGTCGCGCATGTATACCCTCGTGGTGAGTTTGTCCGTGGAGACCAACGCGGATGTGGTCCCGTCTAATAGTTTCTTGTTGTTGAATTCCGTCGTCGCCGCTATGCGGTCGACCTCCTCAACGAGTTGGTCGATCTCTTTCTGGATCTCCGCTCGGTCCATCGAGGTGTAGGTGTCGTTCGCGGCTTGTACGGCCAGTTCTCTCATTCTCTGCAGGATCGAGTGGGTTTCGTTCAGCGCGCCTTCCGCAGTCTGGATAAGGGATATCCCGTCCTGCGCGTTCCGAGACGCTTGCTCTAACCCACGGATCTGCGCCCTCATCTTTTCGCTGATCGCTAACCCGGCGGCGTCGTCGGCGGCGCGGTTGATCCTTAAACCGGTCGATAACCGCTCGAGCGAACGCCCCATCAGCGTGCTGATCAACGTGCTGTTTCTCCAGGCGTTTAACGCGGGAATGTTGTGGTAAATACGCATGTTCACTACCTCCTTGTTTTGTGGTTATCCGCCGTTCCTTGGCGGATATCTGAAGTTGTCCTCCCTGGCCAGAGAGTGGTTTCACGGTAATTATCGGAAGCCGCGGGGAAAACTTTAGCGCTTTGCGGGCGGGGGAAAAGGATTCAAAAGACAAAAGATCTAGTTCGCACAGAGAACACGGAGGGCACAGAGAGAACACAGAGGAAAAA
>MWEM01000189.1 GCA_002071085.1 Thermotogota bacterium ADurb.Bin062
CTTTGGGAAGGCATCGCGGCGTAAGCGCTCCTTCTTTTTGCGACGGCGCGATACCCTTGAGAACGCTGGGAACGCCAACTTTCAAGTTGGCATGTTCTCCGCTCTTTGGAATGAAAAAGACACAACCCATGCCACGCCAAAGAGCAACATTCCCAAAGCAAGTCCTTGACTTTTCCAGTGTCTTATGTATTAATATTCAGCGGACAAACGTTCACCACCGAAATTTAATAATCTTCGTCAAAGGAGGAACGACATCGACTCATCACAGTGGCAACGCCGAGGATATTTACCGCATTTCGACTCAAACAACGCCATTCAGTTCATTACCTTGCGATTGGCTGACTCTTTGCCACGTGAGGTTGTCAAAAGAGCGCGACTCATCCTGAATGAAAGCGATAAAAATCAAAACAAGCAAGAGCGCTTGAGAAAGTATTTACAGATAATCGAAGACTATGCCGATAAAGGCTATGGAAGCTGCCTGCTAAAAGATGAAGGAAACGCGATCATATTCCGCGACACTTTATTATGTCAAGACGCGACAATATACAGCTGGGTCATTATGCCGAATCACGTGCACTTTTTGATGAAGAGAAGCCCCGCGGTTACACTATCCGAATACATCAAGCGGCTTAAACAGGTTTCGACGTATCGAATAAACGCGCGTCTCGGCAAGCAAGGACCGATTTGGCTAAGAGAGTACTACGACCGGTATATGAGAACTGAAACCCACTTCGAAAGAGCAAAGCGTTATATCAAAAACAACCCAATAAAGGCGGGCTTGGTAAAAGACATAAGCGATTGGCCGTGGTATGGAGAGCTCTCTACTACCGGAAACGTCGAACTTTAGTTCGGAACGTTTTCTGTGAGCGCCAACTTTCAAGTTGGCATGTTTCCTGGAACGCCTGGGAACGCCGAACTTTAGTTCGGCATGCTTTACCGGCCTTTGGAAGGAAAAAAACACAACCCATGCCACACTGAAGTGTGGCGCTCCCAAAACGCTAGAGAGCGTCAACTTTCAAGTTGGCATGTTTCCTGGAACGCCTGGGAACGCCGAACTTTAGTTCGGCATG
>MWEM01000190.1 GCA_002071085.1 Thermotogota bacterium ADurb.Bin062
TGGAGGGCCTGTTGCCGGATTGGTAATGAGTTTTGTCAACACTGGCATGGAGGCTGAGTCGGAAGCGGGGCAGGCACTTCACCGCATGATCGAAAAGGGAGACAAGTCCCCGGAGGAGATGCGCAAAGCCGTGGAAGCGGCAAGGGGGAGGAACATCGCGCTTCTTTCCGTGACGAATCCTCTTGGAGACTGGTTGCTGTTCGGCACGGGGAAGTTGGCTGAAGGCGTGGCGAAGACTATTCCTGGGAAAACAGTGCTTGCGAAAACCATGCGCGAAGCTGTGCAGAGGATTTTTCCGTTCGTAGCGAGCGGCGCTCCGGAAGCGGTGGAAGAGATGGGGCAGACATACATCACGAGTCTTGCCACCGGCGATCCGCTGAAGGAGAACGAATTAAGGGATTCCGCAGTGCAAGGGTTTCTCGGACGCTTCATCTATGGAGGCGTTGGTAAAGCCGCGAAGAGCGTTGTCAACTTTACGAAAGAATCGCTTGTGAAGGGGAAATCATCTGCGGTCACGGAATCTTTCCTTGCCGGAGTGGTGCTTTCGCAACGCGGAAAATCCTTTATGGAGAACGCGGAAGCCGTCGCTAAGTTCAATAAGGTTGACGGTGTGGACAAACTTGAAATCGCACTGATGCCAGAAGGGCTTCAGCGGGATTACTTCCTTCTTCAAAGAGCGCAGGAACTCATAGAAGAAGGAAAATATACCGAAGCGACCGATCTGATGACTGGAAAGATTCGCGGAGAAGACGCCGACACGTTGATATTCACGCCGAAAGCGCTTGCCTTCCAAGCGTTGAGCGAAACGAAGGTTCGTCTTGACAAGGAGAAAGCCGCTGAATCCGAGTATGGGGTTCTTGACGTAGCGGATGCGTTCATGGAGGAAAAGGATTACGACGGTGCGCTGCGCGTGTTGAACGCATATAACGGGAAGAGCCACGACACCCCCGCCTCCGCTGTCGAAGAGGCGAAGGCCGAGGAAGCGAAGGCGGCTCCGGTCGAGGCGGAGGTTGTCGAGGAGACGCCCGTGTTCGAGCCGGAGGTTGTCGAGGAGCG
>MWEM01000191.1 GCA_002071085.1 Thermotogota bacterium ADurb.Bin062
GAGAGAACACAGAGAAACGCCCTGGGAACGCCAACTTTTAAGTTGGCATGTCTTGAAAAAAGGTTTCGCACAGAGAAAAAGGACACCTGCCAAACTGAAGTTTGGCGTTCCCAGGCGCTCTCAGATGTGTTCTAATCTTTCCTTTGCGTCCTCCGTGTTCTCTGTGCGAACCCCGTTTTTTCTCCTCAAGAACCCACGCCAAACTGAAGTTTGGCGTTCCCAGGCGCTCTCAGATGTGTTCTAATCTTTCCTTTGCGTCCTCCGTGTTCTCTGTGCGAACCCCGTTTTTTCCTCTCAGGAAAGCATCCAAAACTTAAGTTCGGCGTTCCCAGAGAAACGTGCAGCGCTCCCAACGCCGCCCCGAAGGCATTCCCAGTGAATCTCATCTCGTTCTTCCGTGCCCTTTACGATCTCTGTGCGAACCCTTTTTTTCGCACCCAGAAATCCGGTTCTCCTATTGTGGTATACTCGTTTCAAACCCATCGAAGGAGGACCACATGCGGACGTTCTGCACGGAAGGGCCGGTGGACCCGAAGCTGAATTACTACGTTCCCCGAACGGCGCTGGTCGCCGAGGGATTAAAGAAAGTCGAACAATGGCGGTATTTCACCATCTTCGCCCCCCGTCAGAGTGGGAAGACCACGTACTTCCAGTTCCTTATCGAAGGGATAAAAAAAGAAAAACCCAATTGGTTACCCGTGTGGATTTCTTTCGAACCGTATGGAACGAAGACCGAGAGGGAATTTCTTCATTCTTTCAGGCGAGATATGAACGTCTTTTTCCATTCGAGGGGCATTCCGCTTTCTATTCAACCTATTGACAGCATAGAGAGCATAAAGGACGAGTGTCTGCGCATTCAACGAGAAACCTCGAAAGACCTGATTCTCATCATCGATGAAATCGAGGGATTAAAAGAAGAAAAGACGCTTGGACTTTTTATGCATACGGTTAGGAACCTTTACCATCTAAAACGGGAGTACGGTTTACGCAGCGTGATTCTGACCGGGGTGAGCAACATCACGGGGATCATCCAGGACACCGCCAGCCCTTTCAA
>MWEM01000192.1 GCA_002071085.1 Thermotogota bacterium ADurb.Bin062
CCTCTTCATAACCGTTCTCTTTCTCCCGCCGTTAACCGAAAACCTTCAATATCAACGGGTTATCAAAGATCAGGCGGTTCCCGGCGGACCGGAAGCGGCGTCAATGTCGATTTCCCAATTACTCTACACGACGCGAATGTCGCAAGTCGAGTCGTGAGCTTGTCGCAAGTTGTGTCGCAAACCTGTCGCAAAGATCACCTCCTTTCCAAAGGACCGTTCAAAGTTCCCATACAACCTCGCAGGCCAGGTATTCGCTCAGGACCATTCGTACAATCACCCCGCCTGTTTCGGACACTGAATATCGGTAACGCCCCGGTTGAACCACGACCCAACCTCCTGAGAGCGGGAGTCGGTCCGGAGATTTCCCGAACGCCCTCAGGAACGCCCGGCTGCCGATTTCCGGCCACAAGTCGGTCTCGTCATCGCCGGCGACCTGCTCGAACGCCGATCTTTGGTCATCGCTCAATATCTGTAGGGGCGCAAAACCGACTATGCTCGGTTTCTCCAGTTTCGGGTACAACTCATATGCGGCGTGCCCTCTTGCGAGTTTCAGGATCACGTTCCGAACCCGACCAGCCTCCGGTTCCCATATCAAGTCGTCCGCCTCATCTTTTTTCCAAGCCCCCTCTATCCTCAATTGCAACGCCGGATTACCTTCCAGAATGCGCTTGACGTTGGGACGATGAAGATCAGAGGCCTCTGCGCCGCCGTGGATGACACAATCCAAGAAGCAAGCCAGATATTGCTCATCCAGCGAGAACGAAGAGTTGCACTTTTTGCAGGCACCGACGACCGGCAACTCCGGCGGATAGGGTTCATCCAACAGGACCTTCGAAGGAACGTGGTCGCGCGTATCCGGATGGGTGCCGCAATAAACGCACATGCCGGTGTGGCGTTCATCAATGAATAGATGGCGCGGGTCCATCATTGCCCGTTTGTGCAATCTGATTATCCTGAGTCTTCTGCGCAAGAAGATACGAGAATTTATCTCTAATCAACTTCTTGCGCTCTTCAATGAAGTCTTCGAAGCGGTCGATCTTCCAAAGGTCC
>MWEM01000193.1 GCA_002071085.1 Thermotogota bacterium ADurb.Bin062
GCCAGTATGGATTCGATTGACGCTTGATGAACGGCTTATCCGGGGACTGACTGGTCACCCCGACAATATCGGCACGACCTTAATTCCCTTCGACGTCTACAAAATCAGGAAGGCTTATCCGAAGAATCGACCATTACACCGACTTTTATTTTACATATTGAGGACAACCGAACAAAGTTTAAGCAATCAAGACCTGGATAAACTGGTCAAGACGCTTGCCCTTGATTCCAGACGGTCAAGCAAAACAAGAAGCGATATTGAAAAAGCCTTCGATATCTTGAAAAAGACTGGGGTCGTCGAATCTTACAAAATCGAAGACGAAAGCACTTCGGCAAGGGTGAAATTGTCCTTCACGAAGTCGAAAGACTGGTATATGAAAGACTGGTCAAAGAACATCATTGAACTTCCGGCCGGCGAAGAATCAAGGGACGTCCCTGAAAGCGAATGATGAAAAGTTACGGGGTCTATTTGTACGACTTACGGGGTCTATTTGTACAACTTACGGGGTCTATTTGTACAAAATGGCTTCGGGATTATTTAAGATTACACCCGAAAAGGGAAGAAAGGGTCAAAATCAAATACAAAATCGGGGACTTCGCCGGCAAATTCAGAAGCCGAAATACCGGCGAAAATGTGTAGATAGTCTTTTAGATAGTCTTTAGACTATCTATAGAAGGGGCGGGAATCGCTTCCGCTATCCCGCCCCCTGGACAAGCAAGGGACGCCCCTACCCCCTACTTGAAAGAAACGGGACCGACTTGAAGAATGATTGACTTACAGGACTTAAAAGCACGAATCAATATTGTCGATATCGCCGAAGAACTGGGTCTTGACCCGAAGCGAAGCGGGTCCTTATTCGTCGCCCGTTGTCCTTCCCACGACGACCAGGGCCGGCCGAATATGTCACTTGACCAGAAGCGGGGGGCGATATGCTTCCGTTGTGGATATAAAGCCGACGTGATACGTCTTGTCGCCGATGTAAGATATCACGGGGACCAGGGCGAAGCGATTCGATATCTGGCCAACAAAGCCGGCATGACCGATTC
>MWEM01000194.1 GCA_002071085.1 Thermotogota bacterium ADurb.Bin062
GAAAAAATCTTCGGGATCGCATAAGGCGTAAGCCTAAGTGCGGCAACAATGGGTCTTCAGCAGCGAAGCTCCGAACAGGAGAACGTTCAACGACTATCCCGAGAGGGAGTAGGGACAAGCGTCCCGAAAAGGTCGGCTCCACAAAAAGTGGATGAAGATATAGTCTGCGCTGCATGGAAACATGCAGAAGTTCGTAAGAGAACTGGTGCGGAATAGCGCCCCGCATTGAACACGCAAAATGCTATGACAGTTCCAATTATGTATTGACAATTCGGAGCCTCCTTGATATAATCTCTGTGTGTTAAACTCTAACCCACAGAGGGGAGGTGAACAACGAATGATGAAAGGATTCAGAGTAAGACTCCTTCCAACGGAGGAACAAGAATCTCTGCTATGGCAAAATGCGGGTGTGGCCCGGTTCGCATGGAACTGGGGGCTTGCGCTTCAGATGAAACGTTTCGAGGACGGGGAGAAACTGCTTGGGGAGTACGATCTGCGAAGCGAGTTTCTCAAGCTCAAAAAGCAGGACGAATATGCGTGGCTGAACAACGTGTCGTCCAAGGCTCCCGTCTTCGCGCTCTTCGACTTGATGACATCCTACAAGAACTTCTTCCGCACCCAAAAAAACGGAGAGAAGTTTACAACAAAGACTCTCGAAAAGGCGAAGAGGCAAAAGCGCAAGTTGACTCCTTACGATATGAAGGGGCACCCCAAGTTCAAGAAGAAGGACAGATGTAAGCCGTCCTTCGCACAACCGAACGAAAAACTTTATTTTACGGGCGGGTGTGCTATCCTTCTCAAAATCGGGCATGTGAAGATACAGACCGATTATGAACTGCCGCAGGGTAGGGATGTTTGCAAGTTTTACAATCCCAGAGTCTCCTACGAGAACGGCAAGTGGATATTATCGTTCGCGATGGAAGTCGAAAAACAAGACTATGCGCTCAAGGATTGTTCCGTTGGAGTTGATCTAGGCATTAAAGACCTTGCCGTGGTTTCTTGTGAAGGGGACAAGATGGTGTTCCCTAACATCAACAAAACACGCA
>MWEM01000195.1 GCA_002071085.1 Thermotogota bacterium ADurb.Bin062
GAGAGAACACAGAGAAACGCCCTGGGAACGCCAACTTTTAAGTTGGCATGTCTTGAAAAAAGGTTTCGCACAGAGAAAAAGGACACCTGCCAAACTGAAGTTTGGCGTTCCCAGGCGCTCTCAGATGTGTTCTAATCTTTCCTTTGCGTCCTCCGTGTTCTCTGTGCGAACCCCGTTTTTTCTCCTCAAGAACCCACGCCAAACTGAAGTTTGGCGTTCCCAGGCGCTCTCAGATGTGTTCTAATCTTTCCTTTGCGTCCTCCGTGTTCTCTGTGCGAACCCCGTTTTTTCCTCTCAGGAAAGCATCCAAAACTTAAGTTCGGCGTTCCCAGAGAAACGTGCAGCGCTCCCAACGCCGCCCCGAAGGCATTCCCAGTGAATCTCATCTCGTTCTTCCGTGCCCTTTACGATCTCTGTGCGAACCCTTTTTTTCGCACCCAGAAATCCGGTTCTCCTATTGTGGTATACTCGTTTCAAACCCATCGAAGGAGGACCACATGCGGACGTTCTGCACGGAAGGGCCGGTGGACCCGAAGCTGAATTACTACGTTCCCCGAACGGCGCTGGTCGCCGAGGGATTAAAGAAAGTCGAACAATGGCGGTATTTCACCATCTTCGCCCCCCGTCAGAGTGGGAAAACCACGTACTTCCAGTTCCTCATCGAAGCGATAAAAAAAGAAAAGCCCGAGTGGTTGCCTCTATGGGTCTCTTTTGAGAGCTTCGGAAATTTATCGGAAGAGGATTTTTTGACTCTTTTCTATCGGCAAATCGAAGACTTTTTCCACTCGACCTTTGAAAGAGAAAAGAACGTTGCGACGCTCGAGTTATACTTTCGAAAAATAAATACGGATATACAGAGGGAAACGGTACTCATAGTCGATGAGGTAGAAGGCTTAAAAAACAGTAGACTTCTCAATCAATGGCTTCACCTAATCCGCAGCCTTTACCATCGTAAAGAAAAGACCGGTTTACGCAGCGTGATTCTGACCGGGGTGAGCAACATCACGGGGATCATCCAGGACACCGCCAGCCCTTTCAA
>MWEM01000197.1 GCA_002071085.1 Thermotogota bacterium ADurb.Bin062
CATATCGGAGTTGTATCCGATCGCCCAGACATCCCGTTGCTCGGAAAGCATCGCCGGAGCGGAAGAGTCCGTCTGCTGGGCTATCACATCGCATTTTCGATTAATAAGCGCGGCCGCTGCGGATTCTTCCAAGTCGGGGTCATACCAGCTGCCAGTCCACCGCAAGTAAACGCGGGCCTCGGGATTTATCGCGCGTACGCCCAAAGCGAAGCCATTGGCGATACGGATCACTTCCGGAGTTTCGACCGGCGCGACGTAACCGATCTTTCCGGACCGGGTCATACTACCGGCTGCCAAACCGGCGAGGAAACTCGGCTCGTAGATCCGCCCGAAATAGGTGGACAAGTTATGGCCGGTCTTGATCCCCGAGCACTGGAAAAAGTGAACCTCCGGATAGCGTAAACTGTAATCGTACAAGGCGTCCGAAAAACCAAAACTCGTTCCAAAGATCACCTTGCAGCCTTCCAAAATCAATTCTTCCACGGTGGCGCCGGTTTCGGCTCCTTCCGGGACAGATTCACGATAGACGGTTTCGACGCGATCTCCGAAACGCGCCTCCAAGGACAGCCGACCGAGATCGTGGGCGTAGCTCCATCCCTCGTCTCCAACGGGACCTACGTAAAGAAAACCGATCTTTAACGGGAGTTCGGCGGCGATGAGGGCGGTGAACAGACACAAGGAGAGTAGTAAAAAGACGCTTTTTTTCACAAAGACCACCTCTGAATCGAAAAATGATGAGGAAAACCTATTTCTCTTTTGGGAACGTCTGGGAACGCCGAACTTTAGTTCGGCATGGTTCTGGATTTCTCTTTTGAAACACCTGGGAACGCCTGGGAACGACAAACTTTAGTTCGGCTTGGTTCTGTATTTCTCTTTTGGAACCCCTAGGAACGCTTGGTAACTCTGGTTTTTAAGTCGGTTTTTCTTCCTTTTGGGAACGCCGAACTTTAGTTCGGCATGGTTATTGATTTCTCTTTTGGAACACCTGAGGCACGCCGATTTTCAAGTCAGCGCAGTTTTTTT
>MWEM01000198.1 GCA_002071085.1 Thermotogota bacterium ADurb.Bin062
AAGAATCGACGAAGGCTTGAAGTTCTTTTCGCATTGATTCTTCCCGCTTGACGGCTTCCGACCAGGCGATATTATCCCGAAGTCTTTCGACGGCGTCGGTGACAAGGCCGGCCAGTCGTCGGGGTTCAAGGGCGTCAAGTTCCCATGAATCATTCCCGAATCGGGCGATATATCCTTTCGACCGTGAATCGGTAATCTTCGCCGGGGCCGGGGGAAGGTTCAAGTCTTCAATCTGGTCCATATTCAAGGCCAGTCGGTCGACGTAGACCCAGGTTAAGCCGGCGAAAAGATTCAAGCGTTCTTCGACGTCCCTGGTCATATCCATTCCCGAAGGGTCATGGTCGCCCAGATACAAGACCCAGGGCGTCTTCCCTTCACGGGACTTCTGACATAGCCGCTTTCCGGCTTCATACAAAGACGAAGCCGACGAAAATCCTTTGTTCGCTGTGAAGCGGATTCCCAGTCTTTCACATACGGGAATCAAGACCCCTTCCAGGGCTTGCTTTTCGACCATGACTTCGACATGGTTCGTCTGGTCTTCCCACTTGTCGACGGCGAAGGAATCGGCGGCGGCGTTGACGATTTCGGCCGGGTCCTTCCATGCCGGCGGGGTGACGGTCTCCCGCCCCCGGTCGACAATCATATCCCAGTCAATCAAGCCGGCCATTCGTGCTTCGGTCAAGATTTCGGCAAGCCATTTATAATTCGGTTCGGCGTTCTTCGTCCCGTTCGGGTCTTTGACCCACTTATTCGTATCTGGAATTTGTCGCCATTTTCTTTCGTCTGGGAATAAGTCACGGGCGACGAATTGATAATAGATTTGTCGGACCGTCAAGTCGTATCCTTCGGCTTGATATTCTGACAAGATATCATTGACAAGGCCGATAATGACCTTCTTGTCGTGACTGAATCGCTTGACGACGAAGGCTTCCTTCATTCCTTTTCTTCCCGACCCCATTCGCCGGCTTCGCCCCATGCGACGATTTCGTCCCTGGTCGCAGTAAGAAG
>MWEM01000199.1 GCA_002071085.1 Thermotogota bacterium ADurb.Bin062
GAAACACCACGAACAAACAAAAACGCCGGATACTACTGCGGCCACGGAATTAAAAAGAACGGCGACTTAGTAATCGACCCGAACGGGCCGTTTGTGCTCGCCGATTTCGCCCGCGAACTGGAGCGTGAGAACTCCCGGCTGCGCTGCGCTATCCAAACGGCGATAGACTACGCAAACGGGCGCGAAAGCGAATGGGGTGAGCGAGCCGAAGGAGCCTTCGCAGTCCTTTATTCTGCCTTGGCTAACACCGGGGATGAGGCACGCCATGAATGACTCCGAAGAAAAGAAACCGGCCAGTAATGGCGTTGTGTCTGGCGCCTCGTTGGGCGCGAGCGACGCGAAACTAACCGCGAACCTCATGCTCAAGGCTGAGATGTTCGACTACCTGTGCTGGCTCGAAGACTTCTGCGTCTTCCGCGAAGCTGCGCTCGACGGGAAGGCCGGCGACTATCTCGTGACCGCCAGCGACGGCACGACGTGCTGGGGAAAGACCTACGCCGAAGCCGTGCGCGTCGCGATGGAGCACGACAAGGAACTCCATGACGCCACTTCGCCCAACACTCCAGTCACCGACGCGGAACCCCCAACCCCAGCCAATACGCGGGCGCAGGGTCCGCGTTCGGTGTAGTGGCTGGTTAGCCTCCTCTTTCACCATGAGCAAAGACACAAAAGCATCATCCATGCTGCACTATGAGATTCACAGGGCAATCCGCCGCGCCGGCTTCGAGTCGAACGTAGGCGTGTACGAGGCAATCGGAGCACTGCGGATCTGTGAGCACGATCTGCTCCGGATGCTCGACTTGCGATCCGATAACGACACCGGAGAGCAACTCCCCGATGTAATGGATGAAGGCTAACAAGTGAATATGGCGACTTTCAAAGTTTCACGCATAAGTCGGAAAGCCCGCCAACGGATCCTTGACGGACTTCACCGCTCGTCCGGATCTCGTGATGAAAGAACTTCTTAACCGCTCGTATGCCCACATCCAACCATCGTAAGCAGGT
>MWEM01000200.1 GCA_002071085.1 Thermotogota bacterium ADurb.Bin062
GGAGGAGCTGAAGGCGAAGGCTGAAGCGGAGCGAAAGCTGCAAGCCGCGTTCGATGCCGGTGAGAGACAGCGCAGGGAAAAGAGCGGCATGGGGCTGTATATCCCGGAGTCGGCGGATATCGCTTCGTCCGGGACGCTTCCGGACGAGAAAGCCGTGCGGCGCGTGCCGGCGAATGCGGTTGCGGAGGTTGTGGAGAAGGATATCGAACTTCCTCCGGATAGATCGCTTCTTGAGAAAATGGCTGATCCTCAGTGGCAGTACGAGATGGAGCGGAACATCGCCAGGATAAAGGAAGCTGAAGCTATTGGGGCGAAGCGGGATGACGGGAAGAAAGAACCGACGTCCGGCAGGGAGGAAGCGAAGCGTTCGTATGCAGGGCCGAACGCTCCTCTTGATCTCTCTGGATTAGAGAAGGATCCCGCGCATTTCGGCAAGGCGATACGGAACATAATTCCGATGTATGCCGACAGCATGTCGAAATCCACGCTTGTGTCTGCGTTTGAAAAAGAACAAGCGATGCAGGCGAAAGGCGCTGAAAACATATTCAAGGAGACGGACGCTTATCTGAGAACGCGCCGTCCCACGGAAGAGGACATTGCGCGGATTAAGTCGGAACCCGCTGTTCCTTTTTCTCTTGAAGGCGGGAGACAGTCCGGTCTTACGGACGTTGAAGCGGCAATGCTTATGCAGGCCGACGCGGCGGAGCGCAAGGGCGATTTTGAAAAAGCGAAAAGGTTGCGCGAAGAGGTAGCTAAACACGTCGTTGATATTGCAGAAAGAGCGGACGCGCTGGCGAAGTGGAGTGAAGAGAACCGCGTGCAGTACGAGCGCCCGGCGGGTTATTGGCATAATGCGGTACTTAACACTATCGAAAGTTCGGGGCATACCATCGGGAGCGCTATTCGCTCCGGAGCTGCATGGGCGCTTGGAGGGCCTGTTGCCGGATTGGTAATGAGTTTTGTCAACACTGGCATGGAGGCTGAGTCGGAAGCGGGGCAGGC